>NZ_JAMYOC010000020.1:0-141476 GCF_040319475.1 Mesorhizobium sp. M0904
AAGGCCAAGAACTGAAGGAAATCCACATTCGTTTCGTTGCGCGTCCTCAGGCTTCGCGCTGCGGGCGCGCGGGGGATTTCCAAAAACAAGCTGGTCGACAGGGCCAAGAACTATCGCAATTTCATTGCCGATCAAGAAAGGCCGGCGGAGCGATCCGCCGGCCTTTTCGCATAAAGATTGTGTGGTTCCCACGCTTGTGGACAGGCGCATTATCCTCATCACCGTGGTATGCCTGTGCGGGGCATGGCACAGAAGTGCCAAAGGGGGCTGAGACTTGGAACTCAAATTTCTGTTGGTCGGGTTTGCCTGCGCGGTTGCCGGCATGCTCTCCCTCGTCACGTTCCTGAAGTGGTGGGAGGTGAGGGCGGTCAGCCGCTGGTCTCCGACGCCGGGAAAGATCGTCTCGTCGCGTGTCGAGGCTCGCGAGGTGACCAGTTCGGGATCCGGTTCGGACAGCAGAGGGTCGACCGAGATGCGCAACTTCCCGGCGATCACCTTCGAATACAAGGTGAACGGCAAGAAGTTTCGCAGTTCGCACTACAGCGTGCAGGAGAACCTTGGAAACTTTGCCGTGGCGGAAACCCTTGCGAAATTTCCAAACGGGGCTGGCGTAACCGTCTTCTACAACCCGGCCGATCCAGCCAAGGCCGTGATCGAGCGCACCATGCCCGAAGGTTCCTTCAAATTCATGGTCCAGCTTTCGGCCGGGCTGGTGGTTGGCGCGCTGGTATTGGTCTTCTCCGTCGGCGGCGTCCTGGAAGCGATCCGGCCGTTTTTGCCCAAGCCGCAGAACCTCGGCGCCGCGGCCCTGCTGCTGTTCATGGGATTGTTTGTCCTGCGCATGGGCTTCGCCCAGAAGTCACTAGCGGAACAGGCGGCGAAATGGCCCATCACGGCAGGACACATCGATGCTTCGGGCTTGCAGAAATTTGAGACCCGCGACAGGTCCGGAGGCGGCTATCGGCCCTGGCGAACAGTCTTCAAATCCCGCATCGTCTACAGCTATAGCGTCGCCGGCCAGCGCTACGCCGCCGATCGCATCGCTTTCGGGGCAAACGTGACGGCTTCGCTGCCGAGCCTCGTCAGCGGTCAATCACGGCGCTACCTCGAGGGCGACAAGGTCGAGGTCCACTACGATCCCGCCAATCCGGCTGCCGCGGTTCTCGAATGCAGGGTGAGTGGGCTTTGGCTCCTGTGGGTCTGCGCAGTTGGCTTCATAGGTGGAGCCGCGCTGCTTGTCGGGGTGATCTAAGGCTGAAACTGCCGTCCTCGACGCTGTAGATCCAGAGGAAGGGCACTTGTCTTCAGCATCTGACAAGAACTCCGCTGTCGTAGCCCGGCCATGTCAGTCTCAACGTCGCCCCGTCGACCACAATATGGATGACACGGGAGAACGGCTCTTCCGCCGACGGGTCGGATCCGTAGCATTGGCTGGCCGGCGCCACCCAACCCGTGGGTGTCTTGAGAAACATTGCGTGTTCACAGCCGAGAGCAGGGACCGACAGCGCATCGCGGTACAATGTGTAGACAGTCTGGCGTTGAACATCCGCAACGGCGGTGCAGTTCGATCTGTCCCGGGACCATGTGCCGACATAGGGTTCCGTGGCAAAGGCGCTGCCGCACGAAAATGTTGAGATCGAAATGAGCATCAAGAGATTTCGGATCATCGATTCTTTCTTTCGACCATGACATCGGGCCATGCTAAAGCATTGATGCTTAGACTTCACAATGCTGCTGCTCCAGGGACTTAAATGATCATCCGCAAGGCAGTAGCTGTTTTTCTGAGCATGCTGAGCCTGTCGCAAACAGCGAACGCAACAGAATGTTCGCTCAGCCATGCGACCTATCGCGAGCCGCGTTCGGGAGCGACGATACAGTTCCGGCCCACAGACAACGAGCCGGCTGCGCTGACGACCGAGGTCTTTTCGCTGATCGTGCCCAACACCGACCTTCGTCTGCCGTCGGACATCACCTGGACCAATGGCAAGTACTCGTTTCCTGTGGGTACGATCCGGCACACCTGCACCGACGACGATCGCGAGGCGGGTCTTGAGGACGGCACCGGACTGTGCAGAGTGTGGGACGGGCAGGTCTATGCGTTCAGTGCAGGCGGTGCCGAGCAGCTGAGTTCCCGCGAAACTTCGCCGGCACCGGCAGGGTTGCTGTTGCCTGACTTCGGCGCGATTTTTACCGAATGGCCCGATTTCGCCAAAGCCAATCCCGACGGTTCGGCCTGGGACGCCTTTAGCTTGACGGGTTGCAGCGATGAATAACAAGAGACTGCCGGCCTGCATCTGCACCCTGTCGGTCCTTGTGGCCATGGCGCCGGGGGCTCGTGCCGACCAAAGCACGCCGTCGCGTCCGCCCGTCGACAAATGCAGCTGGGAACGCTTGGCGGACAGGGATGTCGGGCTGGCTGCCTGGGTACAGCGTTGCGATTTCGGCTTTCGCCGGATTCATTTCGAGCTTGGCGGCAATGCTCTTGCCATCAAATACAGCGATGGCGGTTCGGCCGATCCCGTCGTCGAAGTCTTCGATATGCTGCCGGGCGAGGCCGCCGATGCTGCGTTGCAGCGCATTTTTACGCAGAAGACCGAGAAAGCCATCAGCACACGTTGCGTGCTCATGCCTTACACCGAAGGGGCGACGCCCGCGCGCATCCTCCGGTATGTTTTCAGTCCCGATGCCGCCTATCGTGAGGAATTGAAGACCGTCGCCAACCCTGACGAGGTCGGCGAACCGCCTTGCGGCGAATGGGGCGAAGCCCCGGACGGCATTCAGTATTTCGAGGTGCAATCACCCGAACTGCGAAAGCTTCTATTCGTTCGCGTCGGCCAGGATGAGCCGCTGTTTGACGAGCAGACGCTGCAAGTCCTGCCACCCGGATAGCGCCGGTAGATATCAGCCGTAGTGCCAACTGGGCTTTGGTTCGGTGCCGATGAACATCACGCCGATGCGATCCTCGCGGCGCCAGCGGACCACGGCCTTGTAGGCGATGCCGTCGGTCGGAACATAGAGCAGGAACTCGTCGGGCACGCGCGCGTCGATCGAGACCTTCAATTCGGCGCCGCCGGCATGCATGTTGCGCAGCGTGCATGTGACCTCGGAATTGGTCATGCCGGTCAGGATCGTCGCGCCCTTGAAGACGCGCTGCCGGCGTTTGTCCCTCTGTTCGTCCTCGGCCATCGCACGCAATCCAGCCATTTTTCGCGTCTCGGGCGTTCTGATCGGGAGGATTATTAGACCTGCCTGATAAAAATAGCGTTATCAGCAGTCGGGACTGGGAGATGTTCGCGGTTCCTGGCTGGAAGAAAAAGGCGCCGCGAAGCACGGCGCCGAACGATGCTTGTTGTCGGCCTGCTTACCTATAGGGCGAGTAGCATTGCTGGCGCGGCCCGTAATAGGGCTGGAAGGTGTTGTCCCAGGCGCGGTACGACCGGTAGCGATTGTAACACCATTGGACATGTGCACTGGAAAGCCGCCCTGCGCGATAATAGCGGCGCGGTGGCGGCGCGTCGTAGTAGTTGTAGCTGTTGTACAGGCTGCCAAGGCCGAGCCCCAGGCCCAGCCCAAGAATCGCGGCGCCGGCACTATCATCGTAGTAACCGCCGCGGTAATGGCGGCGGTGATGGCGCCAACGCCAGCTGTCGTCCCAGCCGCCATTGTCCCAGTGTCTTGAGAAATGACGGCCGCGGAAATTGTTGGACCGCCATCTCCAACCATCGTCGCCGTGCCATTGCCCAAAGTCGCGATTGCGCCAACGCCAGATCTCCCTGTCGTTGCCGCCTGCCCAATCTTCACGAATTTGCACGATGTCGGCGGCATTGCCAGCCACCGGCAGCAGAGGTTTGGGCATTGGCCCGGCAAGCGAGGGGGCCGAGAGGCCGGTGATCAGACCGAGGGCCATCAGCCCGGATCTGACAGAAGATAAAAAGAGCGGTTTCATCGCACTCTCCGAAGATTCAGGCCCCACGCCCAGAATACCCCGGGGAAGGGCCTATTGATGGAACTTTCCATCTGAACGGAAGATGAACAAAAAGGTTCCGTCAGCCATAGCGAGCGCGCGATCAAGCAGAGCCGCCTGATTTCTGCGCCCTTGTTTTCGGGCGCGCTTGCGGGCAAAGGTCAAAGCCATGTCGCTGCGCCTTGCCACTTTCAACGTCGAAAACCTGATGAACAGGTTTGATTATTCCGGATACCGCAATCAGCTCAACGAAGATCGCACTCTGGCGCTTTTCGACATCCAGAGCGAGGCCGAATACAAAATGCTCGAGCAGGCGCGGGCCATCGCGCAGTCCGACGACACGCGGCAGTTGACGGCGCTGGCGATCGCGGCCACCCGCGCCGACATCATCTGCATGCAGGAGGTCGACAATATCGAGGCGCTGAAGGCCTTCGAATATGGTTATCTGTTCAAGATGGTGGGGCAAGGCTACCGGCAGAAATACACCACCGCCGGCAATGATTCGCGCGGCATCGACGTCGCCGTGATGATGCGCAACGAGACCGCGCAGGGCCAGCCGATCGAATTCGTGCGCATGACCAGCTACGCCTATGTCACGTTCGAGCAATTCGGGCTGCACACCGCGGAATTGGCGGCGCTTGGTCACCAGGCCAATGAACGCATCTTCCGGCGCGACTGTCTGGAAGTCGATCTGACCGTGGCTGGCGCGCCGTTGACGCTCTATCTCGTGCATTTCAAGTCGATGGGCTCGCCCCGTAACGGCCTCGACGGCCGCGAGGCGACAATGCCGCTGCGCATCGCCGAGGCGCAGGCGGTGCGCCGGATCATCGAGGAGCGCTTCGGCAAGGACCATGCCGCCGACAAGCGCTGGGCAATCTGCGGCGACATGAACGACTACCGGCAGCGCGTGAAGATCACTGGCGATGTTTTCGACGGCTATCGCTTCGAGGTGATCGACGAGACCCGGTCCTGCATCGACGTGCTCACTGCCGGCGGTTTTTGCGAAAACGCCGTCGAGCGGCGGCCGGAAATGGACCGCTGGACTTTCTACCACACGCGCGGACCGGAAGAGCGGCATCTCTGCCAGCTCGACTACATCCTTTTGTCGAGGGCGCTAGCCAGGCAGAACGCCACCGCCGTTCCCGATATCATCCGCAACGGGCAGCCTTGGCGCACCATATTTCCGACGGGCCAAGAGGTCGAGCGCTTCCCACGTGCCGGGTGGGACCGGCCGAAGGCATCCGACCATTGCCCGGTAGCAATTGCCCTCGACTTGGCGTGAGACAGGCGTGAGTTTCGACCTGCCGCGCAACGTCATCCTGCCGGTCGATGCCATCGACGTCAAGCTCGATCCTGGCCCGCATCCATTCGAGCGCGATAATGCCGAGGCGATCGCGGCGAACTGGCGGCGTGAGACCGCATCCAAGCCGGCGCTTTTCGACGGCACTGTGGTGCTGCTTTCCGCACTCAGCTACCGCGACAATCGCCTCGTCGGCCGCTGCCATGCGGTGCGGTATTCGACCTTCATGCTTTGGCGCAGCAATAGACAGGTGCCTGGCGCCGAACATGCCTACGCGCACGCCATGCTGGTCGCTGGCGACAATGCGCTGGTGGCGATCCGCATGGCGCCGCATACGGTCAATGCCGGCCGCATCTACTTCGCCGCCGGTTCGTTCGAGCCCACCGATTTCCGCGACGGCCTTGTCGACGTCGACTTCAACATGATCCGCGAGGTACGGGAGGAAACCGGCCTCGACCTATCAGGCGCGACACGCGGCAGGCGCCACTACGCCCTGTCGACGGCAAGCGGCACGGTGATCTTTCGCCGCTACCGCGAGACGGCCTCCGCCGACGACCTGGCACAGCGGATCCGCGCTTTCGTCGCGGCCGAGTCAGAGCCTGAAATCGAAGGTCCTGTGATCATCCGCAATGCAGCCGACCTGCCGGACGGATTGATGCCGCATATGAGACCGCTGATCGAATGGCACTTCGCGCAAGGATTCCGACTCTAACGTCGCGACCTGCCTTCAATAGCCTTGCGGTCGCTGCGGGCAGCGACAAAATACAGCAGCACGCCGAGACCCAGGAGTGCCCCCATCGCCGTTCCCATCGTCTGCCCAATTACCTGCTGGAAGTCAGCTGTGACGCGATCGGGATTATCCATTCCATAACGGATCAAATTCCACCAAAGCCCTGCCAATGCGGCTTCGACGATCACCATCGCCAGAGCCAGTCGCCCTCTCTTGCTCATCCATTGTTCCCCCTTAGTCCCCAACAGCATTGTTATCATTGCAGATTGTGCTGCGACAAGGGCAGGTTGCTTATAAAATTGGCAGCGTCGCGAGGCGACATTTGCTGCAACGCTCTATTCATGCCTCAGCGCGTCGATGGGGTTGAGCCGTGCGCCGCGCAGCGCCGGGAAGAAGCCGAACACCATGCCGATCAGCGCGGAAAAGCCGACCGCAAGCAGGATGACCGCCGGGCTTGGCGCAAACGGGATCGTCAGCGTCAGCGAGGCGAGGCCGGCCAATGCCAGGCCGATCAGGATGCCGATGATGCCGCCAAGCAGCGACAGCACCGTCGCCTCGACCAGGAACTGGATGAGGATGTGCTTTTCGTGGGCGCCGATGGCGAGCCTGATGCCGATCTCGCGCGTGCGCTCGGTTACCGACACCAGCATGATATTCATAATGCCGATGCCGCCGACGAGCAGGCTGACGCCGGCGATGGCGCCGAGCATGCCAGTCATGGTGGTGGTGGCGCTGGCCATGGCATCGGCGATCTGGGTCATGTCGCGGATCGAGAAATCATCGTCTCGGTCGGGCGTGATGCGGCGTGTGTCGCGCAAGATGTCCTCGACGCGCTGCTGCAGCACCGTGGTTGGCGTACGGTCGTCGGCGGCGACATAGACCGATTCGATGTCGCGATTGCCGGCAATCCGACGCTGATAGGCGGCGAGCGGCATCAGCACGACATTGTCCTGGTCCTGGCCGAAGCCGGTATAGCCCTTCGGTTCGAGCAAGCCGATGATCTTGCAGGAGGTGCGGTTGACGCGGATGATCTCGCCTTCGGGGTCACCGGCGCCGAAGAACTGCTGGCGCACCGTCTCGCCGATGAGGCAGACGCCGGTGCCCGAGCGGGTTTCCGAATCGCTGAACGGGCGGCCCGAAACCAGCTTCCAGTCGCGAGCATCGAGATAGGCGCTGTCGGTGCCGGTAACGCCCGAGGTCAGGCTTTCGGTGCCGAAAATGACGCGCACCTGCTTTTGCGACGCCGGTGAGATGGCGCGCGCGCCGTCCAGGTGCGCGACAAGCGCTGCAAGATCTCTGTCGCTCAGCGGTCGGACGACCTGATCGAGCCCTCCAGGTCCGCCAGGCCCGGCCGGACGGCCGGAACGAATGACGAGCAGGTTGCTACCAAGCTTGGAAATATCGGACTTGACCTTTTCGGTGGTGCCCGAGCCGATGGTCAGCATGGCGATGACGGCGGCAACGCCGATGACGATGCCGAGCAGCGTCAGGAACGAGCGCAGCACGTTGCGGCGGATGGAGCGGAGCGAGAGGCGGACGGTTTCCCAGATCATGGCTAGGCCATCTCGAGACTGGCTGTATCCGAGGCGACATGGCCATCGAGGAAACGGATCGTGCGCTGGGCATAGCCGGCAACATCTGCTTCGTGCGTGACCATGGCGATGGTCAGGCCGAGCTCGCTGTTCAGCTGCGTCAGGAGCTCCATGATCTCGTGCGTGCGGGCGGTATCGAGATTGCCGGTCGGCTCGTCGGCAACGAGCAGCGTCGGCTTGGTGACGATGGCGCGGGCGATCGCCACGCGCTGCTGCTGGCCGCCGGACAGCTCGGCTGGCGTATGATGCTCGCGGCCAACAAGGCCAACCTCGGCAAGTGCCTGCATGGCAAGGCCGCGACGCTCGCGGGCGCCAACGCCGCGGTAGATCAGCGGCAGTTCGACATTCTCCGCCGCCGTAGTGCGCGGCAAGAGATTATAGCCCTGGAAGACGAAGCCCACATAGAGATTGCGCAGCTGAGCGCGGCGGTTGCGGTCGAGACGGCCGGCATCGATGCCTTCGAAGCTGTAAGTCCCAGCGGTCGGCGTGTCGAGGCAGCCAATGATGTTCATGGCCGTCGATTTGCCGGAACCGGACGGGCCCATGATGGCGACGAATTCGCCGCGTCTGATGGCGAGGTCGACGCCGGCCAGCGCATGCACCCGGGCTTCGCCCTGGCCATAGCTTTTCCATACCTTGTCGAAGCCTATGAGCGTGGTCGCGACCGATGCCATGATCAGCTCCGCTGCTGCGAGGCGGTAATGACTTGTGCGCCTTCCTCCAGGCCGGAGACGATCTCGGTCAGTTCGCCGTCTGTCGAGCCGACCCTGACGTTGACAGGATGCGGCCGCCCATTCTCCAGCAGGTAGAGCGTGCGCGAGCCGTCGGTGGGCTTCGTCGCCGCCTGGTGCTGGCGGTTGCCGCCGGGGCGTCCCATGCGGCCTGTGAACAGGTCGGTGAGGCTCCAGCCGCGCTCCGCCGTCTGGGCCGGCCGGTAGCGGAAGGCGATCGACGGCACGGTGAGCACGTTCCTGGCCTGCTTGGTGACGACCGAGACGGTGGCTGTCATGCCGGGCCGCAACAGAAGTTCGCTGTTGTCGACATCCAGCCTTGCATCGTAAGTGACGACGCCGTCGGTGGTGACTGAGGCATAGTAGATGTCGCGGATTTCGGCGTCGAACGGCCGTTCCGGGAAGGCATCGACGGTGAAGCGCGCATGCTGGCCGGGTTTGACGGCGCCGATATCGGCCTCGTCGACCGCCGCCTTCAACTCCATGTTCTTCAGATCGGCGGCGATGACGAACAGGACCGGCGCCTGCAGCGAAGAGGCGACCGTCTGGCCGGGATCGACCGAGCGCGTCAGTATGATGCCGTCGATCGGAGCGTAGATGGTGCTCTTGGCAAGATCCGTCTGCTGCGCCTTGAGATCGGCACTGGCCATGGCGAGGTTGGCTTTGGCAATATCGAGCGCCGCCTTCGAGCGGTCGCGCGTGGCGGTTGCCGCTTCGAGCGACTGGTCCGTCGCCATGCCGCGCTTGGTGAGTTGTGCCGCGCGCACCAGCGCCTTTTCGTTTTCGGCCAGGGTCACAGTGGCGTCCTCGACGCTCGCCGTCGCTGCCTTGGCGGAGGCCTGGGCGCGCTCGATCTGCACCTCCAACTTTGCGGTGTCGAGCGCAGCCAGCACATCGCCCTTCTTCACCAGCTGGTTCTCGTTGACCGAAACCGAGCGGACGACGCCGGAGAGTTCGCTGGAAATATCGACCTGGGTGAGGGGCTGCAGCGTGCCGGTAGCCGAAACCGCGACGGTAAGGTCGGCCATGGCGGCCAGTGTCGTGGTATACTCGATCTTGGCGGGCGAGCCCGCATACCAGGGGTAGCCGACGACACCCGCGGCCACTGCGAGTAGCGCAAGCAGCGCGTAAAACCAACCGCGACGGCGTTTTGTCTTCAGGCCCTGGTGGTCGAGCCCGAGCGCCGTCTCGATGGCGGAAGCGGATTCCGTCTTTGGCAGATTGACAATCTGGTCCACGCCGGCCCCCTATGTTCAGTGATATCCCATCAGTGCACAAATCAGGCCTTATGGTTCAAAATTCAAATTAAATTTCGCTCATGTTGGGAATGAGGCAGAGGACTTACTGAGATGCAGCCGCGGAATTACTTGCTTTACGACGTATTCACCACCAACCGGCTGGCCGGCAATCCGCTGGCCGTGGTGCTCGACTGTGATGGGCTGGACGTTGCGGCGATGCAGGCGGTGGCGCGCGAGTTCAACCTGTCCGAAACCGTCTTCGTGCTGCCGCCTGATAATCCCAAGCATCGGGCCCGCATCCGTATCTTCACACCCGACTATGAAATGCCGTTCGCCGGCCACCCGAGCGTCGGCTCGGCGATAGCGCTCGCCGAAATGGCGGGAGAGGCCGCCGGCATCTTCGTGCTCGAGGAGAATATCGGCCCGGTGCGCTGCGCTGTCAGCAAGCACGATGGTTCGACCTTTGCCGAGTTCGACCTGGCGAAACTGCCGGCGCAGCTGGAATTGTCGGCCGCTCCCGAGGCGATCGGCGCGGCCCTTGGCCTTGGGCCGCACGAGATCGGCTTCGAGAACCACCGCGTTTCGTTCTGGTCGGCTGGAGTGCCCTACGTGACCATCCCCGTCGCCAATCTGGAGGCGGCCGCCCGGATCAGGCTGGACAACCAGGCGTGGTCGGAGTTGGCACCACGCAAGAGCGAATGGGCCTTCGCCAGCCCCTATGTCTATTGCCGCGAGACGGTGCACCATGACAGTGCCTTCCATGTCCGCATGATGGTGCCCGGCAATCCGTCCTACGAAGACCCGGCGACCGGATCAGCGGCGGCCGCGTTCGCCGGCGCGATCATGCATTTCGACGGCCCGACAGACGGCGTTTCACAACTGTGGATCGAGCAGGGGCTGGAGATGGGCCGGCCTTCGCGCATTCGCCTCGAACTGAATGTCGACGGCGGCAAACTGGCCGCCGCTCGCATCGGCGGCCATGCGGTGAAGGTGGCTGAAGGCAGGCTTTTTGTTTGACGACCTCGGCACTTCGGCGATTTGTCGGGAAATGAATCCCACGGGGCTGGACATGGCGGATGGCGGCGGCTATATGCCCGCCAACGCTGGGTTTACCGGCCGTGTGGGTGTGTAGCTCAGTTGGTAGAGCAGCTGACTCTTAATCAGCGGGTCCACAGTTCGATCCTGTGCACACCCACCAAAAATCTCCAGGATTTGGTGGAAAGACCTTAGAACGAGCCGGTTTCATTCACCGCGCTCGTTTCATCAACTTTGGGCTGGCCTTTGGAGTCCGATAGTCTTTGGCGAGGCGTGCTCTTAGCTCGCAGCGCTCGCAGCCGACTGGATCAAACGCTGCGATTGCCGCGCCCGAAAACGCGGCTCAGAAACTTGCCGAACCGAAAAGCGATGCCATTGTCAGCACTCTGACGTCTGTCAGCATCAACGTCGGCTTTTCCCCCTGAAAAGTCGCTGATAAGCCATCAGAAGAAGATCAAGAAAAGGACGAGAATCGATCGGACCGTAGCTGGAATATCTGCCGCGCGAAATCAGCGCACCGCTACCGACAATGAGAAACGCAGCAGAGTAGGCGGGGTGAAACTTTTTCATCCCACCAGATTTATCTGAGAAACATTGCGGACGGAAGCTGCTGCCTTAGGGGATCGAGTTCATAGGCCGTATCCGATCACTTCTCCGAAACACCAGCCTCCGCAAAACTTGCCATCCTGGCGTGGCATTCCAATGCCGAGCGGACGATGTTGACGGCGAGGCAGGCGCCGGAGCCTTCGCCGAGCCTCATGCCGAGGTCGAGCAAGGGCGGCAGGCCGAGCGCCTCCAATAGACGACGGTGGCCGGATTCGGCCGAGACATGGGCTGCCAGGGTGTGGGCGAGGCCAGCAGGGTGCAGCGCTGCCAAGGGTGCCGCTGCGGCGGTGCAGACGAAGCCGTCGAGCAATACCGGCACGCCGAGATGACGCGCAGCCAGCGTTGCGCCCAAGATCGCCGCAAGCTCGCGGCCGCCGAGGGCCGCCGCGAGCTTCAGCGGATCGGCCAGCGCCGGGGCGTGGCGCTTCAGGCCGGCCTCGATGGCGACGATCTTGCGCACGAGGCCGGCATCGTCGACGCCAGTGCCGCGCCCGGTCCATCGTTCGGCGCCGCCGCCGAACAGCGCGGTTGAGATGGCCGCCGCCGGCGTGGTGTTGCCGATGCCCATTTCGCCGAAGCAGACGAGGTCGAGGTCCTTGCTGACCGCGTCGTAGCCGGCCGAGACAGCGGCGAGGAAGGCCTCGTCGTCCATCGACACGTCTTGCGTGAAATCGCCGGTCGGATGATCCAGATCAAGCGGGATGACGTCCAGCTCCGCGCCGGCGATGCGGGCAAGCTGGTTGATGGCGGCGCCGCCGCCGGCGAAATTCGCCACCATCTGCACGGTGACCTCCGACGGGAAGGCCGACACGCCTTGCGCGGTGACGCCGTGATTGCCGGCGAAGACGAAGACCTTGACACGGTCGAGCTTTGGCATGTCGCGGCCCTGCCAGCGCGCCAGCCAGGCGACTATTGTCTCCAGCCGGCCAAGGCTGCCTTGCGGCTTGGTCAGCGTGTCCTGGCGGCGGGCGACGGCATTGGCCGCGGCGTCGCTGCCAATGGGCAGGCCGAGGCAGGCGGCGCGCAGTTCATCGAGCGATTTGAAAGGCATGGGGGCAAAATCTCCGAAACAGAGTCAGGAAAGGGAAATGGAAGCGACGAGCAGGATTGCGATCTCGCCCAGCTGCTGAAGGGCGCCGACGGTGTCGCCGGTCTGGCCGCCGATCTGATTGAGGCAAAGCGCGCGGAAGGCGGCGAATAACAGACCGAGCAGGATGATCGCGAAAACGGCAGCGCCGAACCCAAGCGCCAACAGCGCGACCGCACCGAGTACGGCACCGATGCCAGCTGTTTTAGCCGAGACGGTGCCCGCTTCGGCCGAAAGGCCGTCGCTGCGGGCCGGCTGCAGCAGGTGCATGAAGGCGCCGAGCAGGCCGCGCGAGGCGGCATGCGCGGCAATCAAAGCCAAGAACACGTGGGCTGGGCCGGCGAATCCAGAGAGCACGCTCCAGCGGATCAGCAGCGAGATGCCGAGCGCGCAGGCGCCGTAGGCACCGATGCGGCTGTCACGCATGATCTCCAGTTTCCTGTCGCGGGTCTTGCCGCCGCCAAAACCATCAGCAACATCCGACAGCGCGTCCTCATGCAGGCAGCCGGTGACAAGCAAGATCGCGGCAAGGGCGAACGCTGCAGCAGGACCTCCGGCTAGGCCCAGCCTCGTGCCGACCGCGTAGGCCAGCGCACCGGCCATAGCGGCGGCGAGACCGGCGACCGGTGCAGCCCAGATCGCAGCGGCAAGGCTTCGGCCACGGAAGTCGGCTCGCGGCAGCGGCAGCCGGGTAAAGAAGACGAGGCAAAGCGCGATATCATCGAGAATTTGCTGTTGCGAGGCCTTCATCCGCCCCTCGCAATGGCATGGAAGAACGTGCCGCTGACATTGCCGCGCCGGTAGCCGGAGGCGCCGAGCGGGTTGCCTTGCCCGTCGGCGAGATCGGCCAGCGGCTCGTCATTGCCGGTCGCAACCATCTGCGCGTAGTGGAACTCATGGCCGCGGATCAGCGTGCCTTGGCTGCCGAGCGGACAGCCGGACCGCAGCCGCGCCTCGCGGTAGCCGAGATTCATCTTGCGCTTGGCGAAGCTGGTCGAATGGCCGAGCAGGCCAAGCATCCGATGCGTCTCGCCCGATGCGTCCTCGAGCGCCTCGCCGAGCACCATGAAGCCGCCGCACTCGCCATGCACCGGCCGCGTGGCGGCGAACCTCGCCATGCCCGCCCTGAAATTCGCAGCGGCGGCGAGGCGGCCGGCGTGGAGCTCGGGATAGCCGCCGGGCAGCCAGCAGACATCGCAATTGTCGCCGGGCGCTTCATCGGCGAGCGGCGAGAATGGGACGATCTCGGCGCCGGCCTTGCGCCAATGCGCGGCAACGTGCGGATAGAGGAAGGTAAAGGCGGCGTCCTCGGCGAGTGCAATGCGCTGGCCGGGGGGCGGCAGCGCGTCGCCGAAATTGCCCGGCGCGGGCGTGAATGGCGCCGCCAGAGCCATGATGGCGTCGAGGTCGAGCGAGTGCTCGACCATATCGGCCAGCCGGTCGAGATGCGCCATCAGATTCTCATATTCGCCGGCCTGAACGAGGCCGAGATGACGTTCGGGCAGGTTGAGCGAGGGATCGCGCAGGATAGCGCCGACGACAGGCAAGCCGAGCGCTTCGATGGCATCGCCGCACAGTCGGCGGTGGCGTTCACTGCCCAATCGGTTGAGCACGACACCGGCCATGCGCACATCGGGGTCATAAGTAGCAAAGCCCTTGGCAACGGCCGCCGCCGTGGTCGACTGGCCGGAAACGTCGAGCACCAGCAGCACCGGCAGGCCATAAAGTCGGGCAAGGTCGGCGGCCGAGCCGGTGCGGCCCGGAGCAGCCGGAATTCCATCGAACAGGCCCATGGCGCTTTCGAGGAAGATAAAATCGGCATCTTCGGTCGCTTCGCCGGCCAGTGCGTTAAGCAGGGCGGGCGGCATTGCCCAGCTGTCGAGGTTGATGCCGGACAAGCCTGTGGCGGCGGTGTGGAAGCCGGGATCGATATAGTCCGGGCCGGACTTGGCGCCGCGCACCTTCAGGCCGCGCCGGGCGAGCGCGCGCAGAATGCCGATGGTGACGCTGGTCTTGCCCGAGCCCGAGCGCGGCGCGCCGATGATGATGGCGCGGGTCATGGCTCGCCCGCCAGTGCCGCACGCATAGCGACAATACCGCCGACGACGATCAGCGCCGGCGAGGTCAGACCGGCGGCTGCTGCCTCTTCCGCAATGGTGGCGAGCGTGGCGACGACGATCCGTTCCTGCGGTGTCGTCGCAGCGACAATCACCGCGGTGGGCGTCGAAGGCGCCAGCCCGCCCTCGAGCAGCGAGGCGGCGATCAGTGGCAGATTGGCCATGCCCATATAGATGACCACCGGCTGGCCGGTACGGGCGATGGCCGCCCAGTCGAGGTCGTCATCGGTGCCGGCGGCGTGACCGGTCGCCAGGATCAGCGCCTTGTTGATGCCGCGCATGGTGCCGGGAATGCCGGTGGCGGCCAGCGCGCTGAGGCCGGACGTCAGGCCAGGCAGGATGCGGAACGGGATGGTTTTCCCGGCCAGCGCCAGCGCCTCTTCGCCGCCACGCCCGAAAATATAGGGGTCGCCCCCCTTCAGCCTGACGACGCGCCGGCCCGCGCGCGCCAGCCGAACCAGCAGAGCGGTAATGTCGTCCTGCTTCATCGATGGCTTGCCACCGCGCTTGCCGGCATAGAACAGTTCCGCGCCCTCAGCGACGGCGACGACCGCGGGCGAGACCAGCGCGTCATAAACCAGCGCGTCGCACTGTCCGAGGGCGGCCAGCACTTCCAGCGTCAGGCAGCCGGGATCGCCAGGGCCGGCACCGGCCAGCCAGACATGACCGGGCTCCAGCTGGCGCGGTTTGAAGTTCAGCCGGGTGAGCGCCTGCTCGACCGTAGTGTTTCTATTGCTGCCGCTCACAATCCGTCCCGTCCGCGAAAGCGCCGCTGGTAGTGCGCGTCATACAGTGAACTTTCGCCAAAGCCTTCCGCCGCCAGCGAGCGGCCGACGAAGATGATTGCCGTGCGCTCCATCGGATCGGCGGCCAATTGCGCCTCGATGGTGGCCAGCGTGCCGGTCAGCACGCGCTCGTCCGGCCAGGAGGCACGGAAGACGACCGCGACCGGGCAGTCGGCGCCGTAATGCGGCGTCAGCTCGGCGACGACGCGGTCGATGGCGTGGATGGCAAGGTGGATGGCCAGCGTGGCGCCGGTGCGGCCGAAGCCGGCCAGCGTTTCGCCGGGCGGCATTTTCGAGGCGCGGCCGGAGATGCGGGTCAGCACCAGGCTTTGCGCGACTTCTGGAATGGTCAGCTCGCGGCGCAGCGCTGCCGCCGCAGCGGCGAAGGACGGCACGCCCGGCGTCAGTGTATAAGGGATGCCGTGCTTTTCCAGCCGGCGGATCTGCTCGGCAACTGCGCTCCAGACCGACAGATCACCGGAATGCAGGCGGGCGACATCATGGCCGGCCGCGTGGGCGGCCACATATTCGGCCTCGATCTCGTCGAGTGACATCGGCGCGGTGTCGATCAACCTCGTTCCGGGCGCGCAGTGCTGCAACAGCTCCGGCGCGACGATCGATCCGGCATAGAGGCAGACGGGACAACTGCCGAGCAGGCGGCTGCCGCGCAAGGTGATCAGGTCGGCAGCACCCGGGCCGGCACCGATGAAATGGACGGTCATGCCGCATCTCCGCTGATGGCGATGGCGCAGGTGACAGCACCGAGCACCGTGCGCGGCCCGAGCAGCTTTGCGCCTTTGCCGGCGGCGGCAAGCGCCGAGGCTTCGGAAACAGACGGCGTGCCGGCATGCTCCTGTGATAGGTCGGAGTGGCTGGTCGTAGATGCAGCTTTGAGTTCGTCCTGCTCGACAACGATCACCGGGAGGCGCAGTTCACGTCCGGCGGCGAAGATTGCCGCTTCATCCTGCTTGAGAGACGCGGTCGCGAGGGCTGAAAGCGCGGGCAGGGCAAGCCCGTGCGCCTCCAGTGCGGTTTCTACCGCAGCAAGCACGTCGCGTGCGCTGACACCTTTGCGGCTGCCGATGCCCGCGACCATCATGGCTTGGCCCAACTCCATTGGGTGACCGGCACAGCCGGCCGCCAGGCCTGCATCGAACCAACCGGCGAAGCACGGGATATAGCGATCCGGGTAAGCTCGCCTCCGAGCGCAGCGTGACGGGAAAGCAGCAGTGCCTCCATCTCCAGGGTCACTGCGTTGGCGACTAGGCGGCCGCCGGCAGGTAAGGCATCGATGGCTCTTTCCAGCACGCCGGCATCGCTGCCGCCGCCGCCGATGAAGATCGCTGCCGGCGTTTCCAGCCCAGCAAGAGCTTGCGGTGCGGAACCTTCAACGACGGCGAGACCGGGAACGCCGCAGGCCGCGGCGTTACGTCGGATGCGGACGGCGCGGGCCGGATCGGCCTCAACGGCGATGGCACGCATGGAAGGATGGGCCAGCATCCATTCGATGCCGATGGAGCCCGATCCGGCGCCGATGTCCCACAGCAGTTCGCCGCGCCTTGGCGCGAGAGCGGACAGGGTGACGGCGCGCACTTCGCGCTTGGTGATCTGGCCGTCATGCTCGAACAAACGATCGGCAAGTCCCGCTGTCAGCGGCAGGATGGGTGCTTGCGGAGTCGATTCAACTTCGATCGCGAGCACGTTGAGCGGATTGATCTTTGCGAGGTCGAAGGTGCCGGCGCTCGCCGAGCGCAGCCTTTCGTTCGGCCCACCCAGCGCCTCCAGCACCGTCAACCGCGAAGCGCCGAAGCCAAGTTCGATAATGAGACGGGCAATCGCTCCCGGTGCATCGCTGTCCGAGGTCAGCGCGAGAATGCGGGTGCAAGGATGCAGCAACGGCCGGATCAGGTCGAGCGAGCGGCCATGCAGCGAAATGGTCTCGACGTCCTGCAGCGCCCAGCCCAGGCGTGAGGCGGCCAGCGAAAAGGCCGAGGGCGCGGGGATCACCCGCATATCCTCTGCCGCGACCTTGCGGGCGAGGGTGACGCCGGCACCGTGGTAGAAGGGATCGCCGGAGGCCAGCACGCAGACGCGTCTGCCGGAGAGCGCCAGCACGTCGCGCATCTCGGCATCGAAGGGCGTCGGCCAGGCGCGCGCTTCACCTTTGATCAGTGATGCGACAAGGGCGAGGTGGCGCTTGCCGCCGAAGACGAACTCGGCCTCAGCGATCAACCGCTTGGCCTCGTCGCCGAGACCCGCTACACCGTCCTCGCCGATGCCGACGATCGTAAGCCACTTTGAGGTGAGCTTGGCGCCGCGCGGAGCTTCAGCAGGCATAATGACCCACCGCATTCTGATCCTCGGCGGAACCACCGAAGCACGGCAACTGGCCGGCAAGCTTGCCGCGCGCGCGGATATTTCGGTCATGCTGTCGCTGGCCGGTCGTACCGAAAACCCGGCCGCGCAGGGGGTGCCGGTGCGGGTCGGCGGCTTCGGCGGTGCCGGCGGGCTGGCGGCGTATCTCCGCCAGAACAAGATCGACCTGCTGATTGACGCCACGCATCCCTATGCGGCGCAAATCTCCGCCAATGCGGCGGAAGCAGCGCGCATGACCGGCGTGCCTATCGTTGCGCTCAGGCGTCCCGGATGGGAGGCGGTCGAAGGTGATCGCTGGACGTTGGTCGACACCGTTGCCAGCGCGGTGACGGCTTTGGGATCGGTGCCGCGCCGTGTGTTCCTGGCGCTCGGGCGGCAGGAGGTCGCTGCCTTCGAGGCAGCTCCCCGGCATCATTATCTCATTCGCAGTGTCGACCCGGTCGAGCCCAGGCTCGCTGTGCCCGACGCGGCCTATCTCTTGGCGCGCGGGCCGTTTCATGAGGTCGATGAGCGCGCGCTGCTCGAAAGCCGTGGCATCGAAGTCGTTGTTTCCAAAAACAGCGGCGGCGAGGCGACCTACGGCAAGATCGCGGCGGCGCGGGCGCTCGGTGTCGAGGTGATCATGATCCGTAGGCCGGCGTTGCCGGACGTTACGTCGGCCGAAACCATCGAATCGCTTGCCGCTATGGTCGATCATTTTCTGGTCGGTCATGTTCTTGGGCCCGCTGCCGAACGCGGCGTGTAGACCAGCGCGGCCTTGTCACGCCGCTTGATGATCCTGGTTTCCGGCGAGCCGATGATGATGCAGGTGGCCATGTCAGCCTTCGCGGCATCGGCGTCGGCCAGCAGAAAAACCTCGATGCGCTCGTCGGGACGGCCGGCGGCACGGCCAAAGATCACCGGCGTGGTGCCGGGCAGGATCGCCGTCAGGCATTCGAACGCGCGGCCAAGCTGCCAGGGGCGTGCCTTGCTGATCGGATTGTAGAGCGCGATGACGAAGCCGGCGCCCGCCGCCGCAAGTAGGCGCAGCTCGATCAAATCCCACGGCTTCAGATTGTCGGACAACGAGATGGCGCAGAAATCATGGCCGAGCGGCGCGCCGATGCGGGCGGCGACGGCGAGCATGGCGGTAATGCCGGGCACGATAGCGATGTCGACCGTGCGCCATTCGGGTGGGCCCGCCTCGATCGCCTCGCAGACGGCCGCCGCCATGGCGAAGACGCCGGGATCGCCGCCCGACACGACGGCGACATCGTGGCCTTCCGCAGCCTTCAGCAGCGCGTCCCTGGCGCGCGCGAGTTCCTCGCGATTATCGGAAGCGACGCGGGTCTGCTCGGGGCGCAGATCTAGCCGGTCGAGATAAGGCTTGTAGCCATAGAAGAATTTTGCCTCGCCAACGGCGCGGCTGGCTTCCGGCGTCACCTGGTCGGCGTTGCCGGGCCCGAGGCCGATGACGGTGAGGCGGCCGCTCATGCTTCGGCTCTCAATGCGCTTGGCCGGCCCGACCAGCCGGCCACCAGAACGATGGCGAAATAGGGCGCCTGGTCGTCCTTTTTATCGGCCAGCCGCATCGAGACGCCGCCCGGCATGGTGCCGCGCTCGACGTAGACGGCCCGCGCCAGTTTGTCGGTTGCCTCCAGCGCGCGCCTGATCTTGGGCAGGTTGCGGCCGACCTTCATGATCACCGCAGCGTCGGTGTCGGCGAGGCGACGCGTCAGCTCGAATTCGCTCATCGTGCCCGGCAGCACCGTCAGCACGTCGTCGCCCTGGACGATCGGCAGGCCGGTCGCCGACCAGCAGCCGGACATGGCGGTGACGCCCGGGATGACTTCGGTCGGAAAGCGGTGCGCCAGCCGGACATGAAGATGCATGTAGGAGCCGTAGAAAAGCGGGTCGCCCTCCGAGAGCACCGCGACCATCCTGCCGGCGCTGAGGTGCTCGGCGACCTTTTCGGCCGATTGCTCATAGAAATCGGTGATCTGCGAGCGGTAATCGCTGTG
Organism: Mesorhizobium sp. M0904; assembly: GCF_040319475.1. Taxonomy (NCBI): domain Bacteria; kingdom Pseudomonadati; phylum Pseudomonadota; class Alphaproteobacteria; order Hyphomicrobiales; family Phyllobacteriaceae; genus Mesorhizobium; species Mesorhizobium sp. M0904. Next base: position 19,562 of record NZ_JAMYOC010000020.1, read on the forward strand.
ATCCTTGTCGATTTCGGTTGTCACCGGATAGAGCAGCGGCAGTTCAATCAAATCGGGGCGAAAATGGGCACCGACGATGGCGCGCGCATTGCTGTTGTTGCCGCGCTTGGCGAAATGCGCAACGACATCGGCCTCGGCCAGCGCACGCACCGCCTTCAGCGTCAGCAGGTCGGGGTCGCCGGGACCGGTGCCGACGCCGACCAGTCGACCTTTTGCGATCACGTTCATAGGCCCGGCCTCGCCAATGCATTGAGGGCGGCGGCGGTCATGGCGCTGCCGCCCAGCCGGCCGCGCACGATGGCGTAAGGCACGCCATAGCAATTTTCGGCCAGCGCATCTTTCGATTCGGCGGCACCGACAAACCCGACCGGCATGCCGATAATCGCCGCCGGCCTCGGCGCGCCGTCGCGCAGCTTTTCCAGCAGATAAAACAGGGCGGTCGGCGCATTGCCGATGGCGACGACCGAACCGGCCATGCGCTCGCCCCACAGGTCGATCGCCGCGGCCGAGCGGGTGTTGCCGATCTTTTTCGCGATGTCGGCGGTCCGCGGATCGCGCAGCGTGCAGATTACCTCGTTGCCGGCAGGCAGCCGGGCGCGCGTGACGCCGTGCGAGACCATCTGCGCGTCGCAGAAGATCGGCGCGCCGGCGCCCAACGCTGTGCGCGCGGCGGCGACGAAATCGGTCGAGAAAACGAAGTGCCGCGCGGCCTCGACCTGGCCGCATGCATGGATCATGCGGATAGCGACGTCGGCCTCGGCTTCGGAAAAGCGCGACAGGTCGGCCTCGGCGCGGATGATGGCGAAGGAGCGCTCATAGATCGCCGTGCCGTCATGGATGTAGTCGTAGGCGGTCATGTTCATTCCTGTCGGTAAGCTTTGACGACGCCCGCCGTGCCGAGCCTCGCTAGGCAGGCGGCAGCGGTTTCGCCGGGATGTCTTGCGCTGCGGATCGCCGCTGCAACGCGGCCGATGCCGTGCGCGGCGTCGTAGCCCGGCCTGTATCCGGCGGGCAATGCCTTTGCCGTCCCGTCCACGACAAGCCCGGCTCCGTTTTCGCCACCGACCAGGGTCAGCTTCGCCGGACCGGGATGGGCGCAGCCCTTGGCGCAGCCGGAGATGTGCAGCGTCAGCGAGGAATCGAGGATGTCGCGGTTTTCTGTAGCGATGATCTCGGCGATGTCGCGGGTAGCGATGCGGCCGGAGGCACAGGCGGGTGCGCCAGGGCAGGCGGCGATTTTCGTGCGCGGATCGGCTGCGTCGGTGACAAAGCCGAGGGTTGCGGCGGCTTGGTGCAGCTGGGGCCAGGCGGCCGGTGGCAGGCCGATGAAAAGCAGCGCGCGGCTTGGAGCGAGACCGATTTCGGTGACGCCCAGGGCGATGGCTTCTTGCGTGAGGCCGATGAGTTTTTGCGCGGGCATGCTGCCGAAGGGCAGGCCGATGCCGAGGGCACGGCCGTTGCTCAGGTTGAAGATACCAATGGGCGGGCGAAAGCGTTCGGCGGCGCCCCCCTCTGTCCTGCCGGACATCTCCCCCTCTAGGGGGGAGATTGCGCCTTGGTCTCCGCCTTCGCTAATCGCCGAAGTCGCGCCGAATACCGAGGCAGCAGAAGTACGGCCGTCGGCGGAACTGCCGATCTCCCCCCTAGAGGGGGAGATGTCCGGCAGGACAGAGGGGGGCGCGAAGGAATGCCAGCTTGCGAGTGATCTACGCTGCCGTTCCGTCAAATCCCTTGCATGAGCTTCGCGGCCTTTTTCGGCGACCATCCTGAGAATCGCGACGGCGATATCACGGGCAGCATCTTTCTCGATCATGGCGAGAGGCCTGACATTCTGCCCGTCACCAGCAACAGCTATCCGCCAGCCGACGCCCGCGTCGGTTCTGATCGCAGCCAGTCGTACATCGGCCACTACCGCATCCATCGTCAGTTGCCCGCCGCCGTCGATGACGACTGAAACCTTCGGACCGAGCCTTGCCGTCAGACCAGCCTCTTCAATCGCCACCCGAATCCGCTCCGCCATCGGGCGCGGGTCGGCTATCTCCTCCGGGGCGAGCCCGGCCAGTGGGCCGGTCTCGACCGGCACGCCGGTGCGCACGGCGATGCCGAGCGCATCGACCTCCATCGCCAGTAGCCGGGCGCTTTCGTGCGTCAGGCCGCGTATCTGCAGGCCGCCGCGGGCGGTCACTTCCATGATGCCGTTGCCATGGCGCAAGGCGGATTCGCAGAGTCCGATCAACGACTTCGGCAACAGTCCTCCAGCGACCGGATTGAGCCGCACCAGCAGCCCGTCGCCGGTTTGCATCGGCGCGGACAAGGCAGGGCAGGCGCCACGGCGCGAGAAAGCGTTCATGCCGCCACTCCCAGAGCTTGCGCTTCGGCAATCAGTGCGGCGAGATCGTTATCGATCGAGTTGCGCAGCGGATGCCAGAGCCCGCGCCGCCGTGCTGACAGCAAACGCTCGGCAATCACCTTCGCCGCCGCCGGGTTCTCGCGCAGGATGAAGGCGCGCACCACGGGGTCGCCGAGATAGGCGTCGTGCACGGCCTCGATCAGCGTGCCTGATATGGCATGGGTAGTCTCGGCAAAGCCGACCAGCCGGTCGACCGTCTCGGCGAATTCCGAGGCGCCGCGCGGCCCGTGCCGCATCTGGCCGGCGATGAAGCGCGGGTTGACCGCGCGGGCGCGAACTACCCGGGATACGGCCTCACCAACCGAGCGCGGCTTGGGCTTTTGCGGGTCCGTGGTGTCGAGCACGATCACGTCGGCGTTCTTGCCGAGCGCGGCAAGCGCTGCCGAAAAGCCGCCGATAAAGGCGACGTCGGCCGAGCCTTCGAGGATGTCGCGGCCGGGGTCGTCGCCGGTATGAACCAGAAGGTCGGCCTCAGCGATGCGACCCTCAAACGCGCCAGGCGCCGAAATGCCTTCGCCCTCGGCGCCGCCATAGGCATGCGAAGTGGCGTCGAGATAGGCGCGGCCGATCTCTTCGCGCGCCGACCAGTCGCCGCTCGACAACATGTCCTCGACGCCGGCGCCGTAAGTGCCGGGCGAAGTGCCGAAAATGCGCGGGCTGATCTTGCCGTCGATGCGGGTCCTGGCCGCCAGCGGGTTTTCCGAATCGTGCTCGTCGCGGGTCGCCACGGCGTTGGCCGCGGCGTCGATCAGCGCGATCTGGGTCGGGAACATATCGCGGAACAGGCCCGATATGCGCCAGGTGACGTCGACGCGCGGGCGGCCGAGCGTTGCCGGCGGCAGCACCTCGATGCCGGTGATGCGGCCGGTGGCTGAATCCCATTGCGGCCGGCAGCCCATCAGCGCCAGGCCTTGCGCGATCTCCTCGCCGCCGGTGCGCAGCGAGGCCGACCCCCAGAGGTCGATGACCAGCGAGCGCGGCCAGTCGCCATGCGATTGCATGTAGTTGCGGACGACTTCTTCCGCTGCCGCCTTACCCAGATCATAGGCGGTCGGCGTCGGCATGGTGCGCGGGTCGGCGGTAAACAAATTGCGGCCGGTGGGCAGCACATCGCTCCGGCCACGCGCCGGCGCGCCGGCCGGACCGGCAGCGACGTGGCGGCCGTCGAGGGCGGCAAGCAGCGCGGTTTTTTCAGCTGCCGCACTTTGCCGCCGTACCGGATCAGCTTCGCCTTCCGGCGAGCGGCCGTAAATGTGCAGGCCGTCCTTGATGGCGAAATCCTTGAGATCGCAGAGCCAGGCGTCGATGCGGCGCAAAGCCTCGTCGGCTGCGTCGGTCCTGGCGACACCAGCCTCTGAGGCGAGGCCGGTCTTTTCCGCCGTTTCGACTATCAGCTTCGCCAGGCGGTCGCGGCGGCGGCGGTCGAGCCCGTCGGCCTGGGCATATTCGTCGACCAGTCGTTCGAGCCTGTGCTGGTTTTCGTCCAGCCCGGCGCCGGTCAGCGGCGGCGGCAGATGGCCAAGCGTGACGGCGGCAACGCGCCGCTTGGCTTGCGCTGCCTCGCCGGGGTTGGAGACGATGAAGGGGTAGACGACGGGCAGGGCGCCGGTGACGATTTCGGGAAAGCAGTTTTCGCTGAGCGCAACGGTCTTGCCGGGCAGCCATTCCAACGTGCCGTGGGCGCCGACATGGACAATTGCATGGATGCCGAGCGACTGGCGCAGCCAGAGGCCAAAGGCGACCAGCGCATGGCGCGGCGGCAATGTCGGGTCGTGATAGTCGGCGCGGCGGTCGACTGAGCGCCCGCGATCGGGGGCGAGCGCCACGGTGATGTTGCCGAACGTGGCCGTGCGGAAGCGGAATTTGGCGACGGCAGGCGCTTGAACACCCCCCTCTGTCCTGCCGGACATCTCCCCCGCAAGGGGGGAGGTTGCGCTCTCATTGCCGGTTTCGCCAATCACTGAGGTTGCAGAACGGGTGCCGTCGGCGAAACGGCCAATCTCCCCCCTTGAGGGGGAGATGTCCGGCAGGACAGAGGGGGGCGCCTCGCGCGAACCTGTCTCATCTTCCGCCTTACCCCATGCCGCCTCCACGGCAGCGAGTGCCGCAGTCGGTAACTCTGCAGAAAGAGCGAGATAATCGTCCAGTCTCAGCCCACCATTGCCCCGTTCCAGCAAATCCAACAACTCCCTTGGCGTTTGCGGAATCCTTTCAACGGCGTAGCCCTGTTCGCTCAGGTCGTGCAGCATTGCCAGCACGCTGGACGGCACGTCGAGGCCGACGGCGTAGCCGGTGCGACCGGGGGCGCTCGGATAGTCGGGGATCAGGATGGCGAGCTTGCGTTCCGCGCGCGGCGTCCGCTGCAGGCGCACGAATGCCTCGATACGGTTCGCCACTTGCGCGACGCGGTCGGGCTCTGGCCGGTTGGCGAAGGCGCGGAAGGCCAATGCAGGATCGGTTTCGCTTTCGCCCTTGAAGGAAATGGCGCCGGCCAGGATGCGGCCGTCGAGCTCGGGCAGGACGACATGCATAACAAGGTCGGCCGGCGCCAGGCCGCGCTGATTGGTTTGCCAGATGTCGCGGCGGGTGGTTGCGACGATGACCTGGAACACCGGCACGCCGGCGCGGTCGAACAGGGTTTCAACGCCCGGCTCGGCCCCGGAGGCGAAAGCTGTGGCAGTGATGATGGCGGCAGGCTTCAGCGTTGCAAGCGCGGTTTCAACAAAGGCGAGTGAGGCCGGGTCCTTGAGGCTGGAGACGAAGATAGGCACGGGAGCCATGCCGCGCGCGCTCAGCGCTTCGAAAAGTGCGTCGATGGGCGCGACGTCGGCGGCGAGCAGCATCGAACGGTAGAAGAGAATTGGCACGACGTCCCCATCCCCCTCGAGGGGAGGGTGGCCCGAAGGGCCGGGTGGGGTCGTTGCGGCAGTGCTCGACATTTTTTTCTGTCGGCGCGCTTCAAAGTGTTGGCACGCTTCGGAGAGGACACCACCCTCGGCCTTCGGCCGGACCCTCCCCTCGAGGGGGAGGGGGACGACCCCCAGCCCCGGCTCGTAAAATCCCGCCTTTGGCACGCTAACAGGTTCGGCTACCGCCGCACCCGATCCAGCGAGACTTGCCAGCCTCTGCACCAGCGCCGTCATATTTGCCGGCCCGCCCTCGCGAAAATAGCCCAGCAGGGCGTCCAACTCCTCGCGCGGCAGCGTCGAGCCTTCGATCAGTCGCAAATCCTCGTCGTGGCTCTCGCCCGGTAGGAGCGCCAGCTTGATACCGCGATTTCGCGCGATAACGGCGAGCTGGTCGCAGCCATAGCGCCACCACTCGTAGCCGCCGAGAATGCGGACCAGAATGACCTTGGCGTGGCGGGCGACGCTCTCGGTCCAGAGGTCGACGGACATCGGATGGCGCAGGTCGCGCAAGGCGGCGAGCCGCATCGAGGGCAGGCGGTCCGCATCCGCCTTCCACGCCGCCGCCAGCCCGGCCAGGTCGCTGTCGGTGAAGGACAGGGCCACGACATCCGCAGGCGTTTGCCTGAGATCGACAGGCTCGGCGAGATCGTCGAGCGAGGCGGATGTGGTGGTGAGGATGTGCATCGCGGCTCGTACCTGGGGTCAGCCGGCGAGGATACGCTCTATCGCCGGGCGGTTCAGCCCTTTCAGGCCGATGACGACAAGGCGCGAGCGGCGATCGTCTTCAGCCGTCCAGGCGCGGTCGTAATAATGGTTGACGCGCGGGCCGACGGCCTGCAGCAGGAGCCGCATCGGCTTGCCGCCAACCTCGACGAAGCCCTTGACGCGCAACACGTTTTCCTCCGCCGCCGCCGTGGCGACGCGTTGTGCGAGCTCGTCCGGGTTGGACACGGACGCGATGTCGATGACGAACGAGTCAAAATCGTCATGTTCGTGGTCGAGCTCGTCGTCGTGATGGGTCTTGCGGTTCTCGATGTCGTCCTCGACGGCGAGGCCGAGGCCGAGCAGCACCGACGGATCGACCTTGCCTTGCGAAGTCGGCACGATCTTCACCGCCCGCGCAACATGCTTGCCGATGACGGCATTGGCACGGGCCGAGCCGGCTGCGTCCATCAGGTCGCTCTTCGACAGGATGATCAGGTCGGCGCAAGCGAGCTGGTCCTCGAATACTTCCTCGACCGGATCGTCGTGTTCGAGCGTCTCGTCCTGCGTGCGCTGCGCCTGCAGGGCGTCCATGTCGTTGGCGACGCGGCCATCAGCCAGCGCCGGTCCGTCGACGACGGCGATAACGCCATCGACGGTCACCCGGCTCTTGACCGACGGCCACTGGAAGGCCTGGACCAGCGGCTTGGGCAGGGCCAGCCCGGACGTCTCGATCAGGATATGGTCGACCCTCGGCATCAGCGACAGGATCTGGTCGAGCGCCGGGACGAAATCGTCGGCGACGGTGCAGCAGATGCAGCCATTGGCCAGCTCGACAATGTTTTCCTCGGGGCAGGTGTCGATGCCGCAGCCCTTCAGGATCTCGCCGTCGATGCCGATGTCGCCGAACTCGTTGACGATGATGGCCAGCCGCTTGCCTTTGGCGTTTTCGAGCAAATGGCGGATCAATGTCGTCTTGCCGGCGCCGAGAAAGCCGGTAACGATGGTGCAGGGGACGCGCGAAAGGGAGGCAGCGGTCATATCAAGTCCTTCAAAAGGTCGAGGGGAGGGATGCGGGCAACCAGACCGCGCTTCAGACAATCGGGACGGCCGCGCCACGGAATGAGCCCATCCGTCGAGGTGGCGAACAGCTTTGCGCCGGTCACGAGATCGGCGCCGCTGGTCGCGGTCAGGTCGCCGAAGACGTAACTCCAGCAGCCGCCGCGCAGCATGGCGGCGCTGAGCCGGCGCTTGCAATTGCCGAGGCATTCGACGGTGCGGATTTTGATGTTTTCGCCGGAAGCGGCGCGGCGCGTGTCCTCGGCGAGCAGTTCGCCGGCGCGGGGATGAGCGTCCGAACCGGTCTCGTCACGGCAGGAAGAGCAGACGATGACGGTAACGCCGGCCAGGGAATCGTCAGGGCCGGACAATAAATCCGCTGTCTCAGCCGAAAAACTGCTGTCGCGTTCCAAATCAGGCTCCTTGCCCGGAAAACCCGCCAGGCGATCGGATTCTTATGTCCTAGACGGCAGGTCTCCTGGCTCGCGGGTCATCGCCTTGGTGCCGCCTTCCCGGGAATATCCCAGTGGTTTTCGGCCTTGGCTCGTCGCTTACAGTTGCGGGGACAGCCGCGGATTTGAAATCGAGATTTCGCACCGCATTCCCTCTTGGCCCCTGCCGTTGCGGGCAGGGGACCGTCTGGAACGGATTTAGGCTTGTGGAGGCAGTCGTGTCAACGCACGTCTATGACGCGGCGATATCTGCGAGCGGCCGGCCAAGGTCGCCGGCAGCCGTCACCTCGATGCGCTCAAGCCCGAGCCAGCCCTGCATCTGCTTCAATTCCTCGAAGAGTTCGGCAGCGGTTTGTGGCGGGGCGCCGGGCTCCGCATAGGCGGCATGGACGCGCAATACGCCGGCCGGACGGTCGGCCCTGAGGTCGACGCGCCCGACGAGGCTGTCGCCGAGCAGGAACGGCAGCACATAATAGCCATACCGGCGCTTTTCGGCCGGCGTGTAGATCTCGATGCGGTAGTGGAAGTCGAACAATCGCTCGGTGCGCGACCGCTCGAAGACCACGGGATCGAACGGCGCAAGCAAGGCGCGCGCCTCGATCCTGCGCGGCAAACGGACGTTCTTGTGGAGATAGGCTGTTTTGCTCCAGCCGTCGACGCTCACCGGCAACAGCTCGCCAGCCTCGACCAGCTCCTCGATGCGGCCCTTAATATCGGCGGGCGAGAGGCGGAAATAGTCGCGCAGGTCGCCTGCCGTGGCGACGCCATGGGCGCGGGCGGAGATGCGCAGCAATTCGCGGTGGGCGTCCTCGGGGCAGGGAACCGGTAGAGCGAGTATCGCGGGCGGCAGTACGCGCTCCGGCAGATCGTAGAACCGTTCGAAGCCGCGGCGATGCGCGGTGGTGATGCGGCCGGCCCAGAACAGCCATTCGAAGGCGTGCTTGGCATGGCTCCAGCCCCACCAGCCGCCCGAACCCTTCTGGCCTTCGAAAGCCGACGCCGCGATCGGGCCTCGTTCGGCGACCTCGCGATAGATGTCTTCGATATAGGCGGCGTGCTCGCGGCCCCATTTGGCCAGTCCGCTGTACATTTCCTCGCCGCGCTCGGCCCGCTGCATGCGCCAGCGCATCAGCGGATAGGTCTCGACCGGCAGGAAGGAGGCTTCGTGCGCCCAATATTCAAAGACCATGCGCTTGCGCGTTATGGCGGCGTCGTCGAGCAGCGCCAGCTTGTAGGGGCCAAGCCGCGAATAGAGCGGCATGTAGTGGGCGCGCACCACGGCGCTGACGGAATCGATCTGCAGCAGGCCGGTACGGGCAAGCACGCGGGCCAGATGTCGGCGGTCGGGTGTACCGGCGGGTCGGGGGTCATTGAATCCCTGTGCCGCCAGCGCGATGCGGCGGGCCATGCGAAGTGAGATTTTTTCCTTCATCAATGCGGGTATCCTGATGATGCCGGACAGAGCAGAGAATCTGCGATTCCGCGCCATGCTAGCAGGGTTTTGGCGGCATCCATGTTAGGAGAGAAAAGTGGAGTGAAAAGTGAAAGAAATCAAACAGGAGCGGATCTGACCAGTTTTCCCGGATATGCCGCCCAGTACCGCGATTTGAACAAGGTTTGACTTGCTTCGCCGAAAGCGCTGCGCTAACCCTCGCCGCGTTGCAGCATAGAGCCCCCTTAAAACGGTTCAGTGGTTAAACTGTCACGCTTCCGCAAGTGGGTCCGGTGCTGTAATCAGAGTGGATTGGCCGCCAACGGAAACTGCAGCATGAACGCACTTTTAGGTTCGTACCTGCCCATCGTCCTGTTCATCGGCGTGGCGCTGGTGGTCGGGCTGGCGCTGCTTGCCGCACCCTTCCTAGTGGCCTACCGCAACCCCGATCCGGAAAAGCTTTCGGCCTATGAATGCGGCTTCAACTCGTTCGACGATGCGCGCATGAAGTTCGACATCCGCTTCTACCTGGTGTCGATCCTGTTCATCATCTTCGATCTGGAGGTAGCCTTCCTGTTTCCTTGGGCGGTGTCGTTCAGCCAGATCGGCATGCTCGGCTTCTGGTCGATGATGGTGTTTTTGGCGGTGCTGACCATCGGCTTTGCCTATGAATGGAAAAAAGGAGCGCTGGAATGGGATTGAACGACAGTTCCGGCACGCTCGTCGCGCCGAAGCCCAAGGGCCTCATCGACCCCAACACCGGCAGGCCGGTGGGGTCCGACGATCCGTTCTTCCTGGAGATCAACAACGAGCTCGCCGACAAGGGCTTTCTCGTCACCTCGACCGAGGCGCTGATCACCTGGGCGCGCAGCGGCTCGCTGATGTTCATGACCTTCGGTCTCGCCTGCTGCGCGGTCGAGATGATCCATACCTCGATGCCGCGCTATGACTCCGAGAGGTTCGGTGTCGCGCCGCGCGCGTCTCCGCGTCAGTCCGACATCATGATCGTTGCCGGCACGCTGACCAACAAGATGGCGCCGGCGCTGCGCAAGGTCTACGATCAGATGCCGGAGCCGCGCTACGTCATCTCGATGGGCTCCTGCGCCAACGGCGGCGGCTATTATCATTATTCCTATTCGGTGGTGCGCGGCTGCGACCGCATCGTGCCGGTCGACATCTACGTGCCCGGCTGCCCGCCGAGCGCCGAAGCGCTGCTCTACGGCATCCTTCTGCTGCAGAAGAAGATCCGCCGCACCGGCACGATCGAACGGTAAATCGCCATGGATGAAGATCGGATCATTTATGGCAACCCTGAGCCTTGGCTGGATTTGATGTTCAAAACGTTCGAGCAGCGATTTGTAAAGACGGACTCCGGTTCGACGTTTTATTCGTCGGCGCTTTCAACAGACACGAAATTTGGTGCTGCTGGTGTTGGTGTCGACATCCGATTGGATGACTGGGAAGCTGAGCCGACAAGCGACCCACGAATAGTCTTTTACCACGGCGACGTGAGACTGCGATCGCTTGGGGATCGAACCAAGAATCTGATTGCTGAAATGTCGGCTAAGTTTCCCTCCGCAGCGTCTGGCCAGGGAGCGCCTGCCGAAAAGCTGTTTGTGGAATGCGTTGCTCTAAATGGCGACCCCGCCAATCTGGAAACCCGGCAGTTTGTTGGAAAGCTGTCTTTTGGCGAGCCGGGTGACGACAATGAATGTCAGGTTTTTTTGACCATTGATGCCGCCAGGGAGAGCGGTTGGTTTGGCGAGAAAGATCCGGATGACTCGCACAAGGTTCTAGGCTGGTTGGCGAGGCTGTCATGACCCAGGCGTTGAATGACCTCTCTACCTATCTCGGCGAGAAGCTGATCGGCCGGATCGGCGAGGTGGTGTTTGCCTATGGCGAACTCACCATCTCGGTCGAACCGCGCGACCTGATCGAGGTAGTGACCTTCCTGCGCGACGACCCGAAATGCCAGTTCATCTCGATCATCGATGTCTGCGGCGCGGATTATCCGTCGCGGGCAAAGCGCTTCGACGTCGTCTATCATTTGCTGTCGCCGAGGCAGAATATCCGCATCCGCATCAAGGTCCAGGCCGACGAAGAGACGCTGGTGCCGTCAATCACCGGCATATATCCCGGCGCCGACTGGTTCGAACGCGAAACCTACGATCTCTATGGCGTGCTGTTTTCGGGTCATCCCGATCTGCGGCGGATTCTGACCGACTACGGCTTCGAAGGCCATCCGCTGCGCAAGGACTTTCCGCTGACCGGCTTCGTCGAGGTGCGTTACGACGACGAGGCCAAGCGCGTCATCTACGAGCCGGTCGAGCTCAAGCAGGAATTCCGCAATTTCGATTTTCTCAGCCCTTGGGAGGGGACGGATTACGTTCTTCCAGGCGACGAAAAAGCCAAGACGAATTGAGACGCCTCCATGGCTGAAACCTCCGTCCGCAACTTCAATATCAATTTCGGCCCGCAGCATCCGGCTGCGCACGGCGTTTTGCGCCTCGTGCTGGAGCTCGACGGCGAGGTCGTCGACCGGGTCGATCCGCATATCGGACTGTTGCATCGCGGCACGGAAAAGCTGATCGAGCACAAGACTTATCTGCAGGCGGTGCCTTATCTCGACCGGCTCGACTATTGCGCGCCGATGAACCAGGAGCATGCCTTTGCGCTCGCAGCCGAGCGGCTGCTCGGCATCGAGGTGCCGAAGCGCGGGCAGCTTATTCGAGTTCTCTACTCTGAGATCGGCCGCATCATGTCGCACATCCTCAATGTGACGACGCAGGCGATGGATGTCGGCGCGCTGACGCCGCCGCTGTGGGGCTTCGTCGAGCGCGAAAAGCTGATGGTGTTCTATGAGCGTGCCAGTGGCTCGCGCATGCATGCGGCCTATTTCCGGCCGGGCGGTGTGCATCAGGACCTGCCGAAGAAGCTGATCGAGGACATCGGCAAGTGGATCGACCCGTTCCTGAAGTCGATCGACGACCTTGACGCGCTTTTGACCGGCAATCGCATCTTCAAGCAGCGAAATGTCGACATTGCCACCGTCTCCCTGGCGGACGCCTGGGCCTGGGGTTTTTCAGGCGTCATGGTGCGCGGCTCGGGTGCGCCGTGGGACCTGCGCAAATCGCAACCCTACGAATGCTATGCCGAGCTGGATTTCGACATTCCGGTCGGCAAGAACGGCGACTGTTTCGACCGTTATCTGGTGCGCATGGAAGAGATGCGGCAGTCGGCGAAAATCATGCGCCAGTGCGTCGACCTGTTGCTCGGCAAGGAGGGCGGCGGGCCGGTGTCGAACCTCGACGGCAAGGTGGTGCCGCCGAAGCGCGCGGCGATGAAGCGCTCGATGGAAGCGCTGATCCATCACTTCAAGCTCTACACCGAAGGCTACCGCGTTCCGGCCGGCGAGGTCTATGCCGCGGTCGAGGCTCCGAAGGGCGAGTTCGGCGTCTATCTCGTCTCCGACGGCACCAACAAGCCCTACCGCTGCAAGCTGCGCGCGCCGGGCTTTGCGCATCTGCAAGCCATGGACTTTTTGTGCCGCGGCCACATGTTGGCCGACGTCACCGCCGTTCTCGGCTCCCTCGACATCGTGTTTGGTGAGGTCGATCGCTAAATGTCAGTCCGCCGTCTCGCAGAAGCCAGCCTCCAGCCAGCCTCCTTCGCCTTCAACCGGGCGAATGCGGCAGCGGCGAAGCAGTGGATCAAGAAATATCCGAAGGGGCGCGAGCAATCCGCGATCATTCCCTTGCTCATGCTGGCGCAGGAGCAGGAAGGCTGGGTGACCAAGGCGGCGATCGAGGCGATCTCCGACATGCTCGGCATGCCCTATATCAGAGGGCTGGAAGTCGCCACATTCTATACGCAATACCAGCTCAATCCGGTTGGCAGCCGCGCCCATATCCAGGTCTGCGGCACCACGCCCTGCATGCTGCGCGGCTCGGAAGCGCTGATGGATGTGTGCCGCTCGAAGATCCATCACGACCAGTTCCACACCAACGACAAGGGCACGCTGTCGTGGGAGGAGGTCGAGTGCCTCGGCGCCTGCGTCAACGCGCCGATGGTGATGATATTCAAGGACACCTATGAGGATTTGACGCCGGAGCGGCTTGCCGAGATCATCGACCTTTATGACGCAGGCAAGGGCACCACGGTGAAATCGGGACCGCAAAACGGCCGCATCACCTCTGAGCCGGCCAGTGGCCTGACGACCCTTAAGAGTGAAAAGGCGATCCTCAAGGCGACCCGCGACCGGGAAACCAGGGCCGCGACCAAGGCCGCCAAGGAAGCAGCGCCGGCAGCTGATGTCGCAGCGCCGGTTCCGCCTGCTGCCGCGCCTGCACCGGCGCCAGTTGCGCCCTCGAATGCCAGCAAGCCGAAGACCGATGCGGTCGAGACCAGCTCGGCGCTGAAATCGCCGTCGGCGACAAAAGTCGCGCCGGCGGCGGAGAAGGCGGCGAGCGTTGCAGCGCCTCTGCATTCGGCCGCCAATGCCAACAAAGCCGAGCCGCAGGTCGAGGACGTCTCGAAACAGCGCAAAGGCTCCAAGAACAAGGCCGAGCCGGCGTCTGCTTTCAAAGCGCCTGAGGCCAAGGTTAAACCGGCGAAGGCTGCCGCCGAAGCGGCCAAGCCGTCGCCCGGAAACGGGAGCCGGCCGACCGGCAAGAAGCCGGTCTGAGGAACGAGCAATGCTTCAGGACAGAGACCGCATCTTCAACAATATCTACGGCCGCTTCGACAAGTCGCTGGCCGGCGCCATGGCGCGCGGCGCCTGGGACAACACGCCCGGCATCATCGCCAAGGGGCGCGAGTGGATCGTCAACGAGATGAAGGCATCGGGCCTGCGCGGCCGCGGCGGCGCCGGCTTCCCGACCGGGCTGAAATGGTCGTTCATGCCCAAGCAGAGCGACGGCCGGCCGAGTTATCTCGTCGTCAATGCCGACGAGTCCGAACCCGGCACCTGCAAGGACCGCGATATATTGCGCCACGATCCGCATACGCTGGTCGAGGGCTGCCTGATCGCCGGCTTCGCCATGGGCGCGGTCGCCGCCTACATCTATGTGCGCGGCGAGTTCATCCGCGAGCGCGAGGCGCTGCAACGCGCCATCGACGAGGCCTATGCGGCCAGGCTGATCGGCAAGAACAACACCTCCGGCTACGATTTCGACATCTACATGCACCATGGCGCCGGCGCCTATATCTGTGGCGAGGAAACAGCGCTGCTCGAAAGCCTCGAAGGCAAGAAAGGCCAGCCGCGGCTGAAGCCGCCGTTTCCGGCCAATGTCGGCCTCTATGGCTGCCCGACGACGGTCAACAACGTCGAGTCCATCGCCGTGGCGCCAACCATTCTGCGCCGCGGTGCGGCCTGGTTCTCGTCCTTCGGCCGGCCCAACAATGCCGGCACCAAGCTGTTCTGCATCTCCGGCCACGTCAACAATCCGTGCACCGTCGAAGAGGCGATGTCGATCCCGTTCCGCGAACTGATCGAGACGCATTGCGGCGGCATCCGCGGCGGCTGGGACAATCTGCTGGCGGTCATTCCGGGCGGCGCCTCGGTGCCGTTGGTGCCGGCCGAGCAGATCATCGACGCGCCGATGGATTTCGATGCGCTGCGCGACCTGAAATCGGGCCTCGGCACCGCGGCTGTCATCGTCATGGACAAATCGACCGATATCGTGAAAGCGATCGCGCGGTTGTCCTATTTCTACAAGCACGAGAGCTGCGGCCAGTGCACGCCCTGCCGTGAGGGCACGGGCTGGATGTGGCGGGTGATGGAACGGCTGGTGCGCGGCGAGGCGCAGAAGCGCGAGATCGACATGCTGCTCGACGTGACCAAGCAGGTCGAGGGCCACACGATCTGCGCTCTGGGCGATGCGGCGGCATGGCCGATCCAGGGCCTGATGCGGCATTTCCGTGGCGAGGTGGAGCGGCGCATCGACGAGTTTTCGCGCAACGCACACCGAGCCGAACCGGTGCTGGCGGCGGCGGAATAGAAGAATTCAAAAAAATGCGGGCGAATGCCCGAAACGAGGAAACGAGCGCGGGGCAGACGGAAACGACCAGGAGACCACCTATGTCGCTGTTTTCGATACCCGACGATTTGACGCCCGATGGGGACCCGTTCTTGAAGATGAACCAGGACCTGACCAGGACAATGCCGAAGGAGATGGCCAGCGCCGTCAATCTCCTGGCGCATCCTGTCGCCGGCGCGGCGGCGATGACGGCACTCGGCATCGGGCTTGCCAACCACGCCTTTGGCGTCTGGATGGGCGTGCTTTCAGGCGTGGCCGAGACCTCGCAGCGGCTTTGGCAGCCGGTCACCGAGGATTTCGAGGCCCGGACCGAACGCGTTTCCGCGACCGGCAAAAGCTCCTCGACCAAGGCGCGCGCAGCCACCAAAACCCTGATTGCCGAGGCGCAGTCCTTCGCCAATGACGTGACCGACATTGCGACAAGCACTGCGGCGCGGAGCGTGGCGAATGCCAGCACCGTTGCAGCGGACGCATCGGCCGGGCTCATGCCGGAAGATTTCAAGCAGCCCAAGCCGATGGACCGGCCAGCCGTGCCCGTCGACCTCAAGGCAATATCGGGCATCGGGCCGAAACTGGAAAAGGTGCTGAACGGCCTTGGCATCTGGACATACGCCCAGATTGCCGCGTGGACGCCGCAAGAGATCGCCTGGGTCGAAGATTACCTGTCGTTGAAGGGCCGTATCGGCCGTGACGGCTGGATCGGTCAGGCGGCCGCATTGGCCGAGGCCAAAAATTGAATTCAATATCGTGCGCGGCGTCGGCTGCGCACGGAAGGAAAGATTGCGGAACGTCCGCAGGGGTTTGAGGCGAAATGGCAAAGCTCAAGGTCGACGGGAAAGAGATCACTGTACCCGACCACTACACGTTGCTGCAGGCGGCCGAGGACGCAGGTGCTGAAGTGCCGCGCTTCTGCTTCCATGAGCGGCTGTCGATCGCCGGCAATTGCCGCATGTGCCTGATCGAGGTGAAGGGCGGCCCGCCCAAGCCGCAGGCGTCCTGCGCCATGGGCGTGCGCGACCTGCGCCCCGGTCCAAATGGCGAGCCGCCGGAAATCTTCACCAACACGCCGATGGTCAAGAAGGCCCGCGAAGGCGTGATGGAATTCCTGCTGATCAACCATCCGCTGGACTGCCCGATCTGCGATCAGGGCGGCGAGTGCGACCTGCAGGACCAGGCGATGGCGTTCGGCGTCGATTCCTCGCGCTACCACGAGAACAAGCGGGCGGTCGAAGACAAGTATATCGGGCCGCTGGTCAAGACGATCATGAACCGCTGCATCCATTGCACGCGCTGCGTCCGCTTTACCACCGAGATTGCGGGCATATCCGAGCTCGGCCTGATCGGCCGCGGCGAGGATGCCGAGATCACCACCTATCTCGAAAGCGCGATGACTTCGGAACTGCAGGGCAATGTCATCGACCTTTGCCCGGTCGGTGCGCTGACCTCCAAACCCTACGCCTTCCAGGCACGGCCGTGGGAACTGACCAAGACAGAATCCATCGACGTGATGGACGCCGTCGGCTCGGCCATCCGCGTCGATAGCCGGGGCCGCGAAGTGATGCGCATCCTGCCGCGTACCAACGAGGCGGTGAACGAGGAGTGGATTTCCGACAAGACCCGCTTCATCTGGGACGGCCTGCGCACGCAGCGCCTCGACCGGCCCTATGTGCGCAAGGACGGCAGACTGGCCCCGGCAAGCTGGGCGGAGGCTTTTGCCGCGATCAAGGAAGCGGTGTCGAATGCGGCACCCGAAAAGATCGGTGCCATTGCCGGCGATCTCGCAGCCGTCGAGGAGATCTACGCGCTGAAGCTTCTGATGGCTTCGCTCGGCTCGAGGAACACCGACTGCCGCCAGGACGGCGCCGCACTCGATCCGTCGCTCGGCCGGGCGAGCTATGTCTTCAACCCGACCATCGAAGGCATCGAACAGGCCGATGCAGTGCTGATCATCGGCGCCAATCCGCGCTTCGAGGCATCCCTGCTCAACGCCCGCATCCGCAAGCGCTGGCGGGCCGGCAATCTGCCGGTCGGCGTCATCGGCGATATCGGCGATACGCGCTATGATTACGAGCAGCTCGGCGCCGGGCCGGAATCGCTGAAGGAGCTGGCCGACGGCAACGGCAAGTTCTTCCAGCTGCTGAAGAAGGCGACGCATCCGCTGATCATCGTCGGACAGGGTGCGCTGGCGCGTCCGGACGGGACGGCCGTGCTCGGCCAGGCGGCGAAGCTCGCCGTCGCCGTCAACGCCGCTAGGGCCGACTGGAACGGCTTTGCCGTGCTGCACACCGCCGCGGCACGCGTCGGCGGCCTCGATGTCGGCTTCGTGCCGGGCGAGGGCGGCAGGAATGTCGCCGGCATGCTGGGCGAGACCGACGTGCTGTTCCTGCTCGGCGCCGACGAGATCGACATGGCAAAGATCGGCGGCGCTTTCGTCGTCTATATCGGCACGCATGGCGACAAGGGCGCGCATCGCGCCAACGTCATCCTGCCGGGTGCCGCCTATACCGAGAAGTCGGGCACCTTCGTCAACACCGAGGGCCGCGTGCAGCAGACCAACCGGGCCGGCTTCGCGCCCGGCGAAGCGCGCGAGGACTGGGCGATTCTTCGGGCCCTGTCGGATGTGCTCGGCAAGAAGCTGCCGTTCGATTCGCTGCAGCAATTGCGCGCAAAGCTCTATGCGCAATACCCGCATCTTGCCCGCATCGACCATGTCGCGGCCGGCGACCCGGCCGACATCGCCAGGGTGGCCAAGCTCGGCGGTCGGCTGAACAAGGGCACCTTCACCTCGCCGGTCAAGGATTTCTACCTGACCAATCCGATCGCGCGGGCTTCCGCGGTGATGGCCGAGTGCTCGGCTTTGGCGAAAAACGGCTTCAGGCAGGCGGCGGAGTAGACATGGACACCTTCTTCTCCTTCTACGTGCTGCCGGCGCTGCTGATCCTTTTGAAGTCGGTCGTGCTGATCGTCGTTCTGTTGATCTTCGTCGCCTATGTGCTTTACGCCGACCGCAAGATCTGGGCGGCGGTGCAATTGCGTCGCGGCCCGAACGTCGTCGGCCCGTGGGGTACGCTGCAGGCCTTCGCCGATCTGCTGAAATTCGTGTTCAAGGAGCCGGTGATCCCGTCCGGCGCCAACAAGGGCGTTTTCCTGCTGGCGCCCTTGGTGTCGGCGGTGCTGGCGATCTCTGCATGGGCGGTGATACCGGTCAATGAAGGCTGGGCGATCGCCAACGTCAATGTCGGCATCCTCTATGTCTTCGCCATCTCCTCGCTCGAGGTCTATGGCGTGATCATGGGCGGCTGGGCGTCGAACTCAAAATACCCGTTCCTTGGCGCGCTGCGCTCGGCGGCGCAGATGGTGTCCTACGAAGTCTCGATCGGTTTCGTCATCGTCACCGTGCTGCTTTGCGTCGGCTCGCTCAACCTGTCCGACATCGTCTTGTCGCAGCAGGACGGGCTGGGCACGCGGCTCGGCCTGCCCAACACCTTCCTCGACTGGCATTGGCTGTCGCTGTTCCCGATGTTCATCGTCTTCTTCATCTCGGCGTTGGCCGAGACCAACCGGCCGCCCTTCGACCTTGTGGAAGCCGAATCGGAACTCGTCGCCGGCCATATGGTCGAATATTCCTCGACGCCGTTCCTGCTGTTCTTCCTCGGCGAATATGTCGCCGTCGTCCTGATGTGCGCGCTGGCCACCATCCTGTTCCTTGGCGGCTGGCTGCCGCCCTTCAATTTCGCGCCGTTCACCTGGGTGCCGGGGCTGATCTGGTTCGTGCTCAAGGTCTGCCTGGTGTTCTTCATGTTCTCGATGGTGAAGGCGTTCGTGCCGCGCTATCGCTACGACCAGCTGATGCGGCTCGGCTGGAAGGTCTTCCTGCCGATCTCGCTGTTCATGGTGGTCGCCACCGCCGCTTTCCTAAAGATCACGGGGTTTGCCTGATGGGCAGTCTGATCGTTGGTTTTCTAGGCGCAGCTGTCGGCGTGCTTGTTGCGCTCTTTGGCAACGTCGTTGTGCTGCCCTACGTTTTGCGGCAACAGGACCAAAGGTTGGCAGCAAACTACCGAGTGCCGGTGTTTGGCTGGGACAAGCAGATAATGGCGTCGATGACGAGACTTGCATATCGTTTCCTGATGCCTGTCTTTTTCGGATTTATCGGCGCAATCGCTGCAACACAGATCTTCGGGGGTGCTGAATGAGTACGCTATCCCAGGCCGCCAAGTCACTGCTTTTGCAGGATTTCGTCAGCGCTTTCTTCCTGTCGATGCGCCAGTTCTTCGCGCCGAAGGAGACGATCAACTATCCGCATGAGAAGGGACCGGTCAGCCCGCGCTTCCGCGGCGAACATGCGCTGCGCCGTTATCCGAACGGCGAGGAACGCTGCATCGCCTGCAAATTGTGCGAGGCGATCTGCCCGGCGCAGGCCATCACCATCGAAGCCGGCCCACGCCGCAATGACGGCACGCGGCGCACCGTGCGCTACGACATCGACATGGTGAAATGCATCTATTGCGGCTTCTGCCAGGAAGCATGCCCGGTCGACGCCATCGTCGAGGGGCCGAATTTCGAGTTCGCGACCGAGACGCGCGAGGAACTTTACTACGACAAGGACAGGCTTCTGGCCAATGGCGACCGCTGGGAGCGTGAGCTGGCGCGCAACATCTCGCTGGATGCGCCTTACCGCTGATATTTGATGCATGAACGGGGCGAGGGCCTCGTTCAGAGGATGATCCCGAAAAGTTGCAGACTTTTCGGACAAGATCATCCTCCGGAATGAAAGAGTGTCGCATGTTTTCTTTTCGATCGGGTCTTTCAACCCGATCGGAACATGCGATAGGAACACGCAACTTGCCGACCGGAGGCGGTGGCAAAAAACAGGACGAACGTCCTGTTCTGACAGGAAACCCGGGGGAACCCATGCTGAGTGGACTAGAGGCGGCCTTTTTCTACCTCTTCGCCTTTGTCGCGGTGGCATCGGCGTTCATGGTCATTTCGG
The DNA here is from genome assembly GCF_040319475.1 of Mesorhizobium sp. M0904. Classification (NCBI taxonomy): domain Bacteria; kingdom Pseudomonadati; phylum Pseudomonadota; class Alphaproteobacteria; order Hyphomicrobiales; family Phyllobacteriaceae; genus Mesorhizobium; species Mesorhizobium sp. M0904. The sequence continues at coordinate 39,557 of NZ_JAMYOC010000020.1, forward strand.
CGCGCAATCCCGTGCATTCGGTGCTGTTTCTGATCCTGACCTTCTTCAACGCCGCCGGCCTGTTCATGCTGACCGGCGCCGAGTTCCTGGCGATGATCCTGCTCGTCGTCTATGTCGGCGCGGTGCTGGTGCTGTTCCTGTTCGTGGTCATGATGCTCGACGTCGACTTCGCCGAAATGAAGGAAGGCGCCCTGCAATATGCACCGATCGGCGCGCTGGTCGGGCTGATCCTGGCGGCGGAGCTGATCGTGGTGCTCGGCGGCTATACATTCGCGCCGAAACTGGCGGCGACGGTCGCCAAGCCCATTCCGGACCTGGCCGCGCGCTCCAATACGGCAGCGCTCGGCGACATCCTCTATACGGATTATCTCTATTACTTCCAGATCGCCGGGCTGGTGCTGCTGGTCGCCATGATCGGCGCCATCGTGCTGACGCTGCGCCACAAGCCGGGCGTCAAGCGGCAGTCGATCGCCGCCCAGGTCGGCCGCACGGCGGCAACCGGAGTGGAAATCCGCAAGGTCAAGACGGGCGAAGGAGTCTGAGATGGTCGTCGGCATCGCGCACTACCTGACCGTATCGGCGATCCTGTTCACGCTCGGCGTGTTCGGCATCTTCCTGAACCGCAGGAACGTCATCGTCATCCTGATGTCGATCGAGCTGATCCTGCTTGCGGTCAACATCAATTTCGTCGCCTTTTCGGCGGCGCTCGGCGATTTGGTCGGCCAGGTGTTCGCACTGTTCGTGCTGACGGTCGCGGCGGCCGAAGCGGCGATCGGCCTTGCCATTCTCGTCGTCTTCTTCCGCAACCGCGGCTCGATCGCGGTCGAAGACGTGAACATGATGAAGGGTTGACGGAACCACCATGTATCAGGCCATCGTCTTCCTTCCGCTGCTCGGCTTCCTGATCGTCGGCCTGTTCGGCACTTCGCTCGGCGCCAAGGCTTCCGAATACATCACCTCCGGTTTCCTGGTGATCGCGGCTGTGCTGTCGTGGGTTGCCTTCTTCTCGGTCGGCTTCGGCGGCGGCGAGGTGTTCACCGTGCCGGTACTGCGCTGGATCCAGTCAGGCGGCCTCGAAGCGTCGTGGGCGCTGCGGATCGATACGCTGACCGTGGTGATGCTGGTCGTCGTCAATACGGTGTCGTCGCTGGTCCATATCTACTCGATCGGCTACATGCATCACGATCCGGACCGGCCGCGCTTCTTCGCCTATCTGTCGCTGTTTACCTTCGCCATGCTGATGCTGGTGACGGCCGACAACCTCGTGCAGATGTTCTTCGGCTGGGAAGGCGTCGGCCTTGCCTCCTATCTGCTGATCGGCTTCTGGTACAAGAAGCCGTCGGCCAATGCGGCTGCGATCAAGGCCTTCGTCGTCAACCGCGTCGGCGATTTCGGCTTTGCGCTTGGCATATTCGGCGTGTTCGTGCTGTTCGGCTCGGTCAATCTCGGCACCATCTTCGCCAATGCGGCGACGTTCATTCCGGCGGAAGGCGCGTCGCAAGGCGCGGCCGTACTGACCTTCCTCGGCTATGCGCTTGATAAGCAGGCCGCGATGACGGTCGTCTGCCTGCTCCTGTTCATGGGCGCGATGGGCAAGTCGGCGCAGGTGCCGCTGCACACCTGGCTGCCGGATGCCATGGAAGGCCCGACGCCGGTCTCCGCACTGATCCATGCCGCCACCATGGTGACGGCAGGCGTGTTCATGCTGGCGCGGCTGTCGCCGCTGTTCGAGCTGTCGCATTCGGCACTGACGGTGGTCACCTTCATCGGCGCCTTCACCGCCTTCTTCGCGGCGACAGTCGGTCTTGTTCAGAACGACATCAAGCGCGTCATCGCCTATTCGACCTGTTCGCAGCTCGGCTACATGTTCGTGGCGCTCGGCGTCGGCGCCTATGGCGCGGCGATTTTCCATCTGTTCACCCACGCCTTCTTCAAGGCGCTGCTGTTCCTCGGCTCGGGCTCGGTCATCCACGCCGTCTCCGACGAGCAGGACATGCGCAAAATGGGCGGCCTGAGGACGCTGATCCCGACGACTTACTGGATGATGGTGATCGGCACGCTGGCGCTGACCGGTGTCGGCATTCCGGTAACGATCATCGGCACGGCCGGCTTCTTTTCCAAGGACGCCATCATCGAAGCGGCCTTCGCCGGCCACAATGCGGTCGCCGCGTTTGCCTTCATATTGCTGGTCATTGCTGCCTGCTTTACCTCCTTCTACTCCTGGCGGCTGATCTTCATGACCTTCCACGGCGAGCCGCGAGCCAGCCACGAGGTCATGCACCATGTCCATGAATCACCGCCGGTCATGCTGGTGCCGCTGTTCATCCTGGCCGCGGGCGCGCTGTTCGCGGGGGTGATCTTCCACGGCGCCTTCATCGGCGAGGGCTATGCCGAATTCTGGAAGGCGTCGCTGTTCACGCTCCCGGACAACCATATCCTGCACGAAATCCACGAAGTGCCATTATGGGTCGAGCTGTCGCCGTTCATCGCCATGCTGATCGGCTTTGCGATAGCCTGGCAGTTCTATATTCGCGCGCCGGAAATGCCTCGGAGCGTCGCCGCCAACCATCGCCTGCTCTACGCCTTCCTGCTCAACAAATGGTATTTTGACGAGCTCTACGACTTCCTGTTCGTGCGGCCGGCAAAGCGCCTCGGCAGCTTCCTGTGGAAGACCGGCGACGGCACCGTCATCGACGGGCTCGGGCCGGACGGCATTTCGGCGCGCGTCGTCGACGTCACCAACCGGGTCGTCAAGCTGCAGACCGGCTATCTCTACCACTATGCCTTCGCCATGCTGATCGGCGTTGCTGCACTCGTCACCTGGATGATGCTCTGATGACCGCCTGGCCAATCCTATCGCTGGTCACCTTCCTGCCGCTGGTTGGTGTGCTGCTCATCCTTTTCGTGCGTGACGACAGCGAGAACGCGCGCCGCAACATCCGCGCCATCGCGCTTTTCACGACTGCGTTCACGTTTGTGATTTCGCTGTTTATCTGGACCGGCTTCGACAATTCGCAACCTGGCTTCCAGTTCGTCGAGAAGTTTGCCTGGCTGGATTCCGGCATCTCCTACCATATGGGCGTAGACGGCATCTCCATGCTGTTCGTCATCCTGACCACCTTCCTGATGCCGCTTTGCATTCTCGCCTCGTGGGAATCGATCGAGAAGCGCGTCAAAGCCTATATGATCGCCTTCCTGCTGCTCGAGACGTTGATGATCGGCGTGTTCTGTGCGCTCGACATCGTCTTGTTCTACGTCTTCTTCGAAGCCGGCCTTATCCCGATGTTCATCATCATCGGCGTGTGGGGCGGCAAGCGGCGCGTCTATGCCTCGTTCAAGTTCTTCCTCTACACCCTGGCCGGCTCGGTGCTGATGCTGCTCGCCATCATGGCGATGTTCTTCCAGTCCGGCACCACCGATATCCCGACGCTGCTGACGCATAATTTCCCGGCCAATATGCAAACTTGGCTATGGCTTGCCTTCTTCGCGTCCTTTGCGGTGAAGATGCCGATGTGGCCGGTGCATACCTGGCTGCCGGACGCGCATGTCGAAGCACCGACGGCCGGCTCGGTGATTCTGGCCGCCATCCTGCTCAAGATGGGCGGGTACGGCTTCCTGCGTTTTTCGCTGCCGATGTTTCCGATCGCATCCGAAATGTTCGCGCCGCTGATCTTCACGCTTTCCGTTGTCGCCATCATCTACACCTCGCTGGTGGCGCTGATGCAGGAGGACATGAAGAAGCTGATCGCCTATTCGTCGGTCGCTCACATGGGCTTCGTTACCATGGGCATCTTCGCGATGAACCAGGAAGGCGTCCAGGGCTCGATCTTCCAGATGCTGTCGCACGGCCTGGTCTCCGGCGCGCTGTTCCTCTGCGTCGGCGTCGTCTACGACCGCATGCACACGCGTGACATCGACGCCTATGGCGGGTTGGTCAACAACATGCCGAAATATGCAACCGTGTTCATGATCTTCACCATGGCCAATGTCGGCCTGCCCGGCACCAGCGGCTTCGTCGGCGAGTTCCTGACCATGCTCGGCGTGTTCCGGGTCAACACCTGGGTGGCGTTCTTCGCCGCCACCGGCGTCATACTGTCGGCGGCCTATGCGCTCTGGCTCTACCGCAAGGTGATCTTCGGCGCACTGACCAAGGAAAGCCTGAAAGGTTTGCTCGACCTGTCGACGCGCGAAAAGGTGATCATCTATCCGCTGGTCGCGCTGGTCATCTTCTTTGGCGTCTATCCGGCGCCGATCTTCGACGCGACGGCCGAATCGGTCAAGGCGCTCGTTACCAATGTCACCGCATCCATCGGCGCCGCGCAGACCGCGGCGGCGAACTGACTGGGGGTTTGCGAACCATGACGCCGGACCTTCTCTCCAGCCTGTCGCTCTCGACGCCAGAGCTGATCCTCGCCATCGGCGCCTTGGCGCTGTTGATGCTCGGCGCCTATTCGCGCGCCAACACCGCCGTCACGGTGAGCGGCCTTGCTGTTGCCGTGCTGGTGATCGCCGGCGCCTGGCTGATCTTTTCCCCGGGGCAGGGCAACGCCTATGGCGAAGCCTTCATCCAGGACCCATTCGCCCGCTTCATGAAGATGTTGGCGCTGGTCGGCTCGGCGGTGACGCTGGTCATGTCGGTTCGCTTTGCCCAGGCGGAGCGTTTCGACAAGTTCGAATATCCGGTGCTGATCCTGCTCTGCACGCTCGGCATGATGCTGATGATCTCGGCCAACGGTATGATCGGGCTCTATCTCGGCCTCGAGCTGCAGTCGCTGGCGATCTACGTGCTGGCGGCGATCAACCGCGATAATCTGCGCTCGACCGAGGCCGGGCTGAAGTACTTCGTCCTTGGCGCGCTGTCGTCGGGCATGCTGCTTTACGGCATCTCGCTGGTCTACGGCTACACGGGCAACACCGGCTTCCAGGAGATCGCCGCGGCGCTCAGCGGCGGCGAGCGCCAGCTCGGCCTCGTCTTCGGCCTGGTCTTTGTGCTGGCCGGCCTTGCCTTCAAGATCTCGGCGGTGCCGTTCCATATGTGGACGCCCGACGTCTATGAGGGCGCGCCGACGCCGGTGACGGCCTTTCTGGCGGCGGCACCCAAAATGGCGGCGATGGCGCTGATGGTGCGCGTCACCATGGGCGCCTTCAAGCCGATCGCCGCCGACTGGCAGCAGATCATCGTCTTCATCTCGATCGCCTCGATGGCGCTCGGCGCATTCGCGGCCATCGGCCAGACCAACATCAAGCGGCTGATGGCCTATTCCTCCATCGGCCATATGGGTTATGCTCTGGTCGGCCTTGCCGCCAACAGCCAGGACGGCGTGCGCGGCGTCGCCATCTACATGCTGATCTATCTGGTGATGACGCTCGGCACCTTCGCCTTCATCCTCGCCATGCGGCGCAAGGAGGGCAATGTCGAGCAGATCAGCGATCTCGCCGGCCTGTCGGCGACCAACCCGATCATGGCGACGATCCTCACCATCATGATGTTCTCGCTGGCCGGTATCCCGCCGCTCGCCGGCTTCTGGGGGAAATGGTACGTGTTCCTCGCCGCCATCAATGCCGACCTCTACGCGCTGGCGATCATCGGCGTGCTGGCCTCTGTGGTGGGCGCCTATTATTATCTGCGCATCATCAAGATCATGTGGTTCGACGAACCGGTCGGCGGCTTCGTGCCGATGGCGACCGAACTGCGCGTCGTGCTCGGCGCCTGCGGCGCTTTCGTGCTGTTCTACGTGCTGATCGGCGGCCCGATCGGAACCTACGCAGCCGCCGCGGCCAAGACCTTCTTCTAACGGAATGACGTTCAGGCTGGCTCCAACCGCGGCTTCGGAAGGGTTCCGGCTCGAGGCGCACGATACGGTCGGCTCCACCAATGCGTTGGCGCTGGAGCACGCGCGGGCCGGCGATCCGGGCAAACTCTGGGTCGTCTCAAAAAAGCAGGAAGCGGGACGTGGCCGCCGCGGCCGCGCCTGGGCGACGCCCGAAGGCAACCTGGCGGCGACGCTGCTGGTGATCACCAACACCGAGCTTCGACTTGCCGCGACGCTCGGCTTCGTTGCCGGACTGGCGCTGGCCGACGCGCTCGACGCCGTCGTGCCGAAAGGCAGGATTGCGATCGGCCTCGATGGTGCGAGCCAAGGCAAGAACCGCTTCGAGCTAAAATGGCCGAACGATGTGCTTGCCTCGGGCGCCAAGCTCGCCGGCATCCTGCTGGAATCGGCGATGCTGGATGGCGACCGTTCGGCGGTGGCTGTCGGCATCGGCGTCAATGTGGTGGCTTATCCCAATGATTTGCCCTATCCAGCGACGTCGCTCAACGCGCTGGGGTCTGCTTGCGATGCCGAGACGCTGTTTCTGGCGCTGTCGGATGCATGGAGCGAGAATGCCCGGCTGTGGAACGAAGGGCGTGGGCTTGCCGCCGTCAGGCGGCGCTGGCTGGCGCGCGCGGCGGGGCTTGGCGGGCAGGTTGCTGTCAGAATTGACGGTAATGTGGTGCGCGGCACCTTCGAGACCATTGACGAAGACTGCCGTTTCGTGATCCGCGACGATGAAGGCTCGGTTCTGACGATCGCCGCCGGCGAGGTGCATTTCGGCGCGGTCGCATCGGCCGTCGGTTGACTGGCCAATACGTTTGACTGGCCAGGTATTTGACCAGCTTGAATTTGACCGGCCGACAATCTTGATTGGCCGACAATTTTGACCGGCCCACAATTTGACCGGCCCACAATTTGACCGGCAAGGAAGGAAAGACCATGGCGACAGCGGAAAATGCCGAACTTGTCTTCGTGCCGCTCGGCGGTGTCGGCGAGATCGGCATGAACTTCGCCCTCTACGGCTATGGGCCGGCCAATGCGCGCGAATGGATCGTCGTCGACGTCGGCGTTACTTTTCCCGATGCAACCCTGCCCGGCGTCGACCTGGTACTGCCCGACACCCGCTTCATCGAGGAGAATGTCGCCAATCTGCGCGGCATCGTCATTACCCATGCACATGAGGACCACTACGGCGCGCTGCACGACATCTGGCCGAAGCTCAAGGCGCCGGTCTGGATGACGCCGTTCGGCGCCGGCCTGCTGGAAGCCAAGCGGCAGGGCGAGCAAGGGGCGCCGAAGATCCCGGTGACGATCTACCGGGCTGGCGAGAAATTCACCGTCGGTCCGTTCGAGATCGAGGCCATCCCCGTCGCGCACTCTATTCCCGAACCGATGTCGCTGGCGATCACCACGCCGGCCGGCGTCGTCATCCATACCGGCGACTGGAAGATCGATCCGGCGCCGACGGTGGGGCCGATGACCGACGAGGCACGCTTCCGTGCCTATGGCGACAAGGGCGTGCTGGCGTTGATCTGCGATTCCACCAACGCGCTGCGGGAAGGGGAATCACCGTCGGAAGTGGCGGTGGGCGAGGGCCTCAAGGGTGTCATCCAGAATGCCAAGGGCCGTGTCGCCGTCAGCAGCTTCTCCTCCAATGTCGGCCGCATCGTCTCGATCGCCAAGGCAGCGCGGGATGCCGGCCGCCAATGCCTGGTGCTTGGCCGCTCGATGAAGCGCGTCATCGATGTGGCTGATGAACTCGGTTATATGGACGGGTTGCCGGAATTCATCGCCGAGGAGGATTACGGCTTCATCCCGCGCGAAAACCTCGTCATCATCTGCACCGGAAGCCAGGGCGAGCCGCTTGCCGCGCTTGCCAAGCTGTCGCGCGACGAGATGAAGTCGGTGGCGCTGACGGCCGGCGACACGGTGGTGTTTTCCTCGCGCACCATTCCCGGCAACGAGAAGGCGATCCTCGAAATCAAGAACCGCCTGATCGATCTCGGCATCAAGATCATCGAGGACGGCGATGCGCTGGTGCATGTCTCCGGCCATCCACGCCGCAGCGAATTGCGCAAGATGTATGAATGGGTGCGGCCGCAGATCGGCGTTCCCGTGCATGGCGAGGCGGCGCATCTGGTGGCGCAGGGCTCGCTGATGTCGACGTCCGGCATCGGCCAGGTGGCGCAGGTGCGCGACGGCGACATGCTCAGGCTGTATCCGGGTGCCGCCGCCATCATCGACCAGGTTCCGTTCGGCCGCATCTACAAGGACGGAAGGCTGATCGGCAGCGATCAGGCGATGGGCATTCGCGACCGCCGCAAGCTGTCCTTTGCCGGCCATGTCGCCGTCAATGTCGTGCTCGACGACAAATACGAACTTGCCGGCGATCCCGACCTCGTCGCCATCGGCGTCGCCGAGGCCGACGGCAGCGGCGAGAGCCTGGAGGACCTGATGATCGATGCGGCAATCGGCGCCGTGGACTCCATCCCCCGCCAGCGCCGAAAAGATCTCGACCTGGTCCAGGAGGCGGTGCGGCGCGCGGTGCGCGGCGCGGCCAACGAAGCCTGGGGCAAGAAGCCGCTGGTGACAGTGTTCGTCACGCGGTGACGAACAAGGGAGTACCCTATGCTCGGACGCCTCAACCATGTCGCGCTTGCGGTGCCGGATCTGGCCGCGGCTGCGGCGGTCTATCGTGATACGCTTGGCGCGCACGTAACCGCGCCGCAGGCGCTGCCGGAGCATGGCGTTACGGTGGTGTTCGTCGACGTCGGCAACACCAGGATCGAGTTGCTCGAGCCGCTAGGCGAAGCCTCGCCGATCGCCGCATTCCTCGAGAAGAATCCGTCCGGCGGCATGCACCATCTCTGCTACGAGGTGGACGACATTGTTGCGGCACGCGACCGTCTCAAGGCCAGCGGCGCGCGCGTGCTGGGCGACGGCAAGCCGAAGACCGGCGCGCATGGCAAACCGGTATTGTTTCTGCACCCCAAGGATTTCTTCGGCACGCTGGTCGAACTGGAGCAAGCATGAGTTGGGTTTCGTTTGTCGCCCTGTTCTTCGCCACATGGTGGGTGGTGTTGTTCGCCGTGCTGCCGTTCAGCATGCGGACACAGGACGAGGACCGGGACGTGACGCTTGGCACGGTTCCGAGCGCACCGCGCGGACCGCATATGCTGCGCGCGGCGTTGCGCACGACAATCGCCACGCTGGTCCTCATGGGTATGTTCTACGGCATCACGAGAGGGCTTGGCCTCGGCATCGACGACATCCCGCACATCGTGCCGGATTTCAACCAGAGCCCAGCGCATTAGCCGGCTACCTACCGTGTCCGGCTATCCCAGCCTAGCCGACCCCTGAAATCAAGCCGAACCAGCAAGGTCAACCCAAGTAAAGCCCGGGGCGGGCTTGGGCTGACGCAACGTCATGTAGTTTGGTAATCTGTCGTGCTAACCAAATGATTGCACAAAAAAAATGCAAGGCGCGAGGCCTTGCAATTTAAACGCGTCCGATCTGTTTCCGGTGTCCGGCGGCAGCGAGTTACCGCGCCTAGATCGCATCCTCCCAAGACTTTGACCGCGTAGGAGGGCAGATTTTTCTCTACCCTCTCGGTTATGTGGGCACACTAGCCTAAGGCGGGTGAAAATGTCACGAAGAATTTTGCCCGGAAACAGGCAATCTCGTGCTGCAGTGCACAATAGTACGGCAGGTGTTGCTTGCGAAACGCCCAGCAAGCCGCGTGCGGCAATTGCGGCGCCTGTGCAGCGCCTGGGCCGGGTTTCCATTCCGCCATGAAATGGCTATGAAGCCGGGGCAAGCAAGCCTGTGCCGCGCCGATTCCGGCGCCGCCATCCTCTCTCACGGACCAGTTCATGCGTTTGTCGCGCTATTTCCTGCCCATCCTCAAAGAAAACCCGCGCGAGGCCGAGATCGTCTCGCATCGGCTGATGCTGCGTGCCGGCATGATCCGCCAGCAGGGGCAGGGCAGCTTTTCCTGGCTGCCGCTCGGCAAGCGGGTGCTGGACAAGGTCTGCCGGATTATCCGCGAGGAGCAGAATCGCGCCGGCGCGCTCGAAATCCTGATGCCGACCATCCAATCGGCCGAGCTGTGGCGCGAAAGTGGCCGCTATGAAGATTACGGCAAGGAGATGCTGCGCATCAAGGACCGGCAAGACCGCGATATGCTCTACGGGCCGACCAACGAGGAGATGGTCACCGAGATCTTCCGCTCCTACGTCAAGTCCTACAAGGACCTGCCGCTCAACCTCTATCACATCCAGTGGAAGTTTCGCGACGAGGTGCGCCCGCGCTTCGGCGTCATGCGTTCGCGCGAGTTCCTGATGAAGGACGCCTATTCCTTCGATCTCGATTATGAAGGCGCCAAGGCTGCCTATAACCGCATGTTCGTGTCCTACCTCAGGACGTTTACGCGCATGGGGCTGCAGGCTATCCCGATGCGCGCCGACACCGGGCCGATCGGCGGCGACCTCAGCCATGAGTTCATCATCCTGGCCGACACCGGCGAGAGCCAGGTGTTTTGCCACCGCGATTATCTCTCGCTGGCAGTGCCTGGCGCAGACACGGATTTTTCGAACGACGCCGAGATCGGCGCCATCGTCAAGACATGGACGACGCCCTATGCCGCCACCGACGAGATGCATGACGAGGCGGCATGGGAGAAGGTGCCCGCGAGCGACCGGGTCTCGGCGCGCGGCATCGAGGTTGGGCATATCTTCCATTTCGGCGACAAATATTCCAAGCCGATGGGCGCCAAGGTGACCGGCCCGGACGGCAAGGATCATTTCGTTTCTGGCGGTTCCTACGGCATCGGCCCGTCCAGGCTGGTCGCGGCGATCATCGAAGCCAGCCATGACGATAACGGCATCATCTGGCCGGAGGCGGTGGCGCCGTTCGATGTCGGCTTGATCAACATGAAGGCCGGCGATGCCGAATGCGACCGCGTCTGCGGCGAGTTGAATGCCGCCTTTGCCGCCGTCGGCAAGGAGGTGCTCTACGACGACACCGACCAGCGGCCGGGCGGCAAGTTCGCCACCGCCGATCTGATCGGGCTGCCGTGGCAGGTGATCGTCGGGCCGCGCGGCATCGCCGCCGGCGAGGTCGAAATCAAGAACCGCAGGACCGGCGAGCGCGAGACGCTGCCGATCGCGGACGTGAAGCAGCGTTTCGGTGCCGCCGCATGAACAAAGCGGCGGCAGCAAGACCATCGGGCGCCGGGCCTTTTTCCGGCTTCGAGCGCATGGTGGCGTGGCGCTATCTGCGCTCGCGTCGCAAGGAGACGGTGATCTCGGTCATCGCCTCAATCTCCTTCCTCGGCATCATGCTGGGCGTCGCCACGCTGATCGTGGTCATGGCGGTGATGAACGGCTTTCGCGCCGAACTGCTGACGCGCATCCTAGGCGTCAACGGGCATCTGATCGTGCAGCCGCTCGACATGCCGTTGGAGGACTATGCCCAGGTCGCCGGCCGCATCAACGGCGTGCCCGGCGTCAAATACGCCATCCCGCTGATCGACGGGCAGGTGCTGGCGCAAGGCAATGTCGGCGGCGGCACCGGCGCGCTGGTGCGCGGCATACGCGGCGAGGATCTCGGCAAGATCACCATCGTCGCCAACAATATCAAGGAGGGCTCGATCGTCGGCTTCGACACCGGCGAAGGCGTCGCCATCGGCAGCCGCATGGCCGAGAATCTCGGGCTGGTGCTTGGCGATACGATCACGCTGATTTCGCCCGAGGGCGACATCACACCGCTTGGCACGACGCCGCGCATGAAAGGCTATCCGGTCACCGCGATTTTCGAGGTCGGCATGTCGGAATATGACAGTTCCATCGTCTACATGCCGTTCTCCGAAGCGCAGCTTTACTTCAACATGGACGGCCGGGCGCAGACGATCGAGATCTACGCCGACAATCCCGACAATATCGACGCGCTGAAGCCGAAGGTCGAAGAGGCGGCGCAGCGGCCGATCAGCCTTGTCGATTGGCGGCAACGCAACAAGACGTTCTTCGACGCGCTGCAGGTCGAGCGCAACGTCATGTTCATGATCCTGACCCTGATCGTGCTGGTGGCGGCGCTCAACATCATTTCGGGCCTGATCATGCTGGTGAAGGACAAGGGCCACGACATCGCCATCCTGCGCACCATGGGCGCGACGCGCAGTGCGATCCTGCGCATCTTCCTGATGACCGGGGCGGCGATCGGCGTTGTCGGCACCATTGCCGGCGTGCTGCTCGGCATCGTGATCTGCCTCAACGTCGAGCGCATCCGCCAGTTCTTCTCCTGGCTGGCCAACGAGCGGCTGTTCAATCCCGAGCTTTATTTCCTGAGCCAATTGCCGGCCCGCATGGATGCCAGCGAGACGATCTCCGTCGTTCTCATGGCGCTGGCGCTGTCGTTCCTGGCGACGCTGTTTCCGGCGTGGCGCGCGGCCAGGCTCGATCCAGTCGAAGCGCTGAGGTACGAGTGATGGCCGAAGCCATTATCGAGCTGAAGAGCGTCGAACGGCACTATGTGCAGGGACCGCGCAAGCTGACCATCCTGAACGGCGCCGATTTTTCGCTGAAGCGTGGCGAGATGGTGGCGCTTGTGGCGCCGTCGGGCACCGGCAAGTCGACGCTGCTACACACCGCCGGGCTGCTGGAGCGACCGGACGCCGGCGACGTGATCCTGGCGGGGCGCGCCTGCGGCCGGCTTTCCGACGACGAGCGCACGGCGATCCGCCGCAACGACGTCGGCTTCGTCTATCAGTTCCATCATTTGCTGCCTGAATTCTCGGCGCTGGAAAACATCATGATGCCGCAGCTGATAAAAGGGCTGCCGCGCAAGGAGGCGGCCGAGCGGGCGGCGCAATTGCTCGACTATATGCAGATCGGCAAGCGGGCACAGCATCGCCCCTCCGAGCTCTCCGGCGGCGAGCAGCAGCGGGTCGCCATTGCGCGTGCCGTCGCCAATGCGCCGCTGGTGCTTTTGGCCGACGAGCCGACCGGCAATCTCGACCCGGTGACCGCTTCCTATGTGTTCGAGGCGCTGGCAGCACTGGTCCGGCAATCGGGCCTGGCGGCGCTCATCGCCACTCATAATCATGAGCTCGCCTCGCGCATGGACCGCCGCGTGACGCTGGCCGACGGCAAGGTTGTGCCGCTTTAGGGTGCGCTGCAATTGAGGCGATGACGGCCTGCGGGCTGCCGTGCGCCGTCCCGCCGCTTTCGCGCGCCTGTTGGCCCGAAACGCTTGGCATCTCCCTCTCAACCCTTTCTTAACCCTGTCGAAATGACCGAGCGCAATTCCGGTGACACCCGGACTGCGATCGTTGACATTCGAACAAAATTAGAACAAAATACGAACATACTAACAACAGGAGAGAGTTATGACCGATCTTGTTCAGGATGTCGTTTCGCTGGTGTGCATGAGCACGTTCCTCATTTCCATGGCAATCTGGATCGGCGCGATGTGAGGCTTGAGCTCAAGGGCGGGCTCGATGCTGATGAGCGAAGGCCGCCTTCGCATATTGGCGCAGGCATTGGGCGAGTGTTTCAGCCGGCCTTGCGGGACACTTCGACAGGCGACACGGCGGCGGGCCCGAACACGTCCTCGAAAGCGGATTTCAGCGCCAGGTCGAGGTCGGCCATGGTCACGGGAAGGCCGAGGTCGACAAGGCTGGTGACGCCGTGATCCTGGACGCCGCACGGCACGATGCCGCTGAAATGGCTAAGGTCCGGCTCGACATTGATGGCGATGCCGTGAAAGCTCACCCAGCGCCTCAGCCTTATGCCGATGGCGGCGATCTTGTCCTCGGCCGCCGAGCCGTCGGGCAAAGCGGGGCGGTCCGGCCGCACCACCCAGACGCCGACGCGGTCCTCGCGGCGTTCGCCGCGTACGTTGAAGGCGGCCAGCGAGCCGATGATCCATTGTTCGAGAGCGGCGACGAAGGCGCGGACATCCTCGCGCCGCCGCTTCAGGTCGAGCATGACGTAGGCGACCCGCTGGCCTGGCCCATGATAGGTGTATTCGCCGCCACGCCCGGCGGCAAAGACCGGGAAGCGGTCCGGCTCGATCAGGTCCTCGACGCGGGCGCTGGTGCCGGCGGTGTAGAGGGGCGGGTGCTCGACCAGCCAGACCATCTCGCCGGCGGCGCCGCTGCGGATTGCCTCGGCGCGCGCCTCCATCACGGCGAGCGCATCGGGATAGGCGGTGAGCCCGGGCTCGATGCGCCATTCGACCGGCGCCGAGCCGGGCAAGGGCAGGAACGACGTGGCGATCTGGCTGCGGTCCGTCATGATATCTCGTCTCGCCACTCATATGGCGGCAATCGGTACAAACGTCCAGTTCCGGCGCGTTCGGCCCTTGAAGAGTTATGCCGATGTCCGGCCGATTATTGCTGGCCGCGCTACTTGTTTCACCGGAAACGATTTGCTACACGCCGCGGGCCGGTTGGTTCCGGCTCCTACCACGTGCGGTCGTGGCGGAATTGGTAGACGCGCAGCGTTGAGGTCGCTGTGGGGCAACCCGTGGAAGTTCGAGTCTTCTCGACCGCACCAATCAGTCTTTTGGCTGTGGAAGTTATTGCGATTTTTCAGGCTTGTCGCACAGCCGTGCAAATACGGCAAAAAGTGCACTGTCACCGTAATTTGTTAATTCGCGTTCTATGCCGTCTGTTCACTTTCCCGGACATCTGAGTTCACGGTTGGTGATGGGCATCGCAGCGAAGCAAGCACCTTTGCGCTTGCCTTGAAGGCATCCTATTCTGGAGGATAGCATTCGCTCGTGGGCATAGAATGTCTGTACTGCCGTCCTTAAGAATTTGCGCGCCGCTCAACGCGGTGCTGGCTGCGACTGGGCTTGTGGCGGTGGCTGCGCTCACGACACCGGACATGTCCGGGCGAAGCAGACTGGCTTTGGCTGCCGTGCTCGCGGTCATTTGGGGCATCTATCTCCTGGAATTGGCCGAGAAACTGCTCAGGCGCCGGGCGGGAGACGTTCGGGACAGGACGCCGGCAATCGCCATTGATGTGCTCGCGGTTTTGGTTCCACTCGCCGCATTTCTGCTCGTCGGCACGCCCGACCGGAGCCTCTACTGCGCTGTCTGGCTGCTGAAACCGCTGCGCGATTCAACTTTCTTCCCGCTGCTGGGCAGAATCCTGACCAACGAAGCGCGCAACCTGATCGGCGTCGCCACGGTCTTCGGCATCGTTCTGTTCGGTGTTGCGCTCGCAGCCTATGTGATCGAGCGCGACGTCCAACCGCAAAAGTTCGGCAGCATCCCCCAGGCAATGTGGTGGGCGGTGGTCACGCTGTCCACCACCGGCTATGGCGACGCTATTCCGGAAAGCTTCGCCGGCCGCGTCCTTGCCGGGGCGGTCATGATGAGTGGCATCGGCATCTTCGCGCTCTGGGCTGGCATTCTTGCCACCGGCTTTTATCAAGAAGTCCGTCGCGAGGATTTCGTCCGCAATTGGCAATTGGTCGCCGCCGTGCCGTTGTTTCAGAAGCTCGGCCCGGCCACACTAGTCGAGATCGTGCGCGCATTACGACCTCGCATCGTGCCGGCAGGCGCTGTGATCTGCCGCAAGGGCGAGACCGGTGATCAGATGTTCTTCGTCGTGGAGGGGCGCGTCAGCGTCGCGACGCCGAACCCGGTGGAGCTGGGCCCTGGTGCCTTCTTCGGCGAGATGGCGCTGATCACCGGCGAACCGCGCTCGGCGACCGTCAGCGCCACAACGGTGGTCTCACTCCTGTCGCTACACTCGGCGGATTTCCAGATGCTGTGCAGCAGCAGCCCAGAGATCGCAGAAATCATTCGCAAAACCGCGCTCGAGCGGCGCGGCGCGGCGCCTAAGGGTTGACCGCACTAGGTGTTCGTCAGGAGGAGGATGCGCTGCCAGGGCGGCCAATTGCCCGCCGACAGTGGCTGGCTGGAACTACATGCTCTGCCGCTGCCGAACCGCCCTCAATACAAATCGCCGCGGAATCGTAGAGAAATGCTTTAAAATCAACGCGGCAGGCGTTGCGGCGCTGCATCTCGAGCGCACCATTAAATTCGAAAGCGGAATCTTCTCGTTGAATTCTCGCATGGCGGGGAGCGTCCTTGTGGGGGGCACGTGCTTTGTGCCTGATTGCGGTCGCGAGTTTGGCTTATGCGAAGTGGCCATCGGCGGGCATGGCCATCTATCGACAAGCGCGCATAACTATTCGCGCACCAGGCGTCCGGTCGCCCACCAGATCACCGATACAACAACGATCGATGCGTAGCCGTCCACGGCATAGTGCCAGCCAGTGAAAACCGATCCGTACAGGATCAGAGCTGCAAAGGTCCAACCCAGAACGCCAAGCCAGCGATTGATCGATGACAGCAAATAGGCGTTCAATACGGCAAAGGCGACATGCATGCTTGGCATGGCCGAGATGCCGCCGCCAAGACTTGGCCGGCCGCTCTGGTAAGCCATCAGGAGATATGCCGCGGGGTCCCGCACCATGTAACTATGGTCCAGCCTGTCCAGGGCCGCATTCAATCCGTGGAAGCGATCCACGCCGACAAAGTGGTGGTAGTAAACCGGTCCGACCGATGCCAGCGCCAGGGCCAAGAGCGTTCCGAGGACGGACAACGTCAGCGCTGCTGCGCAGAGATAGCGGATGCGGGCAATCTCGTCCGACCAGAGCGACACGAAAAGGATGGTGCCGAACCACTGGTAAAACCAAATGACTTCATAGCTGTTGAAGACGACGGACGACCAATTGTTGCTGTCGAGCTTATGGACGATCTCCCATGGCGGTATCCCGTGCAGCCATTCATCAGCGTCGGCCAACCAGTTGTCGGCATAGTATGGGACGACGGACGGGATGGCGATCTTATAGGTAGAGAACGCGGTCAAGCTGGCAAAGAAGAACAGCAGCACCAGCAGACAACCACGCCAGCGCCCTTGAGCCAAATCCAGTGCGTAGCGAACCGGTTGCCGCCGGCCATGGATTAGCGCGGCACAGCAGACGCCACCGATAAACAACACCGGGATCCCAACAAGAAATTTGTGAGAATAGATTAAGGCAGACGTATAGAATACTTCTGGGTATAGTGCGGATGCGCCTAAAACATACGTCGCCATGAACAATGAGAGGCGCAATTGCCATATGGCGGAGGGCCTGTAGCGAGAGGCTTCCGTGGTTAGGGCCAAACCAATTTACCCGTTCTTAACGTTTCGCTGGAGAGACACATATACCGATAAGGTAAAAACCTTGCCGCCAGGTTTACTTTTCCCCGGTGGTCGACATTTGCCGCCGGCTCGCATGCGACGGATTGTTTCCCTGTAATCTTGCATCCGCATTTGCTGTCCAAGCCCCTGCGTGAAGGGATTGCCCCGGGGGCTGGAAATCGAACTGGCTGGCCGGTGCTTAACGAGCCTGCCGCCTCCCGTTGACGTATCATAAGTTTTAGCTTATCATAAATCATGGTTTATGATTATGCAGGCATGATGGCCTTGGCCGATCCGACGCGCCGCAAGGTGTTCGAGCTCATCGCCGATCGGCCACGCTCGGTCATCGATCTGACGCGAGTGCTTCCGGTCTCGCAGCCGGCGGTATCGCAGCACCTCAAGGTTTTGAAGGAAGCCCGGCTGGTCCGCGCAGAGCCGAGAGGTGCCAGCAACATCTATCATCTCGACCCGCATGGACTTGGCGAGATGCGCGCCTGGCTCGACCGCATGTGGGGCGATGCGCTCGACGCCTTCAAACGGGAAGTCGACAACAGCAAGGAGAAGAGGAAATGACGACCATGATCAAGCCCGCGCCGGTCAGGAAGTCGGTGACCGTGGAGGTGCCGCTCGACAAGGCATTCGATGTGTTCACCACAGGATTCGGGCGCTGGTGGCCGGCTTCGCACTCGATCGGCAAATCCGCCCTGACGACCGCGGTGATCGAACCGAAAGCCGGCGGTCGCTGGTACGAGATTGGCGAGGATGGGTCACAATGCGATTGGGGCGAGGTTCTCGCCTGGGATCCGCCGTCAAGGCTGACGCTCGCCTGGCGCATTGGAGCCGGCTGGCGCTACGATCCGGCACTGCTGACCGAAGTCGAGATCCGCTTTGTCGCGCTCGGCGAGAACGCGACGCGTGTGGAACTCGAGCACAGGCTTCTGGAGAACATGGGCGAAACCGCAGAGGCGATGCGCGAGGCCTTCGAATCCGAGGGTGGCTGGAGCGGTCTCCTGGACCGCTATGCGGCCGAGGCCAAGCGCCACGCCGCCTGATCGGGAAGCCTTCCAGTCCAATACCAGCGAGGCCCTCGCACTGTCGGCCTCGCCGTTTGAATCAGTGTCGATCTCCCCATCTGATTGACCCGGCGGGGAGATACGCTGCCCTTTACCTGGCGCCGCGAAGGTTTTGCAGCGCCGCAGGTTTGGAGAACGTCCTCTCCTCCTACCATCCGGTATGCGTTGCGTCGTTTGGACGCGCGAACGGCGCTGTAGCAATTTGCCGTTGCGCATGGTCCTTTCGCAAAATCGATTCCGATTGTCAGGGTCATGCGTTAGACCTGACAGGCACCTTATCCGGAAATCCGATGGCGGGAGGCGCTGGTGGAAGGCCAGGACGAACAGATGACCGGCACCAGGGCCGCCGAGGAGCGCCGCGCCGACATCTATGACGAGGACGGCGTCATCCTGTCGTCGTTCCTCGCCCAGATCGGGGCCGCGATCGCCGATCGCGATACGCTGACGCTGAAGCGTGAAGTCGACGATCTGCACCAGTCGGAACTCGGCCACCTGCTCGAGGCGCTGCACCCCGAACAGCGCCGCGCGCTGGTCGAATTGCTGGGCAAGGATTTCGATTTTTCCGCGCTGACCGAGGTTGACGAGGCGATCCGCCGCGACATCGTCGACAGTCTGCCCAATGCGCAGATTGCCCAGGCGGTGCAGGATCTCGATTCCGACGATGCCGTCTACATTCTCGAAGACCTCGACCAGGAGGACCAGGACGAGATCCTGTCGCAGCTGCCGTTCACCGAGCGAATCAGGCTGCGGCGCTCGCTCGATTATCCCGAAGAGACCGCCGGCCGCCGCATGCAGACGGAGTTCGTCGCGGTGCCGCCCTTCTGGACGATCGGCCAGACCATCGACTACATGCGCGAGGACAACAACCTTCCCGACCGCTTTAGCCAGATCTTCGTCATCGATCCGAGCTTCAAGCTGCTCGGCGCCATCGACCTCGACCAGATCCTGCGCACCAAGCGCTCGGTCAAGGTCGAAGAGGTCATGCATGAGACCAGGCATGCCATCCCGGCCACCATGGACCAGGAGGAGGCGGCGCGCGAATTCGAACAATACGATCTTCTGTCCGCCGCCGTCGTCGACGAGAACGAGCGGCTGGTCGGCGTGCTGACCATCGACGACGTCGTCGACGTCATCCAGCAGGAGGCCGAGGAAGATCTGCTGCGCATGGGCGGCGTCGGCGACGAAGAACTCTCGGACAGCATCTTTTCGACCTCGCGCTCGCGCGTGCCCTGGCTGCTGGTCAATCTTTTGACGGCTTTCCTGGCGGCTTCGGTGATCGGCCTGTTCGACCGCACCATCGAGCATATCGTGGCGCTGGCGGTGCTGATGCCGATCGTCGCCGGCATGGGCGGCAATGCCGGCTCGCAGACCATGACCGTCACGGTGCGGGCGCTGGCGACCAGGGACCTCGACATCTACAATGCCGGCCGCATCATCCGCCGCGAGATCGGGGTGGGCTTCATCAACGGCATCATTTTCGCCATCCTGATCGGCCTGGTGGCTGCTGCCTGGTTCCACGATCGCAATCTCGGCGGCATCATTGCGGCGGCGATGATCATCAACATGTTCGTGGCGGCTCTGGCGGGCATCCTTATCCCGCTGCTGCTCGACCGCTTCAAGATCGATCCGGCTGTGGCTTCGGCGGTTTTCGTCACCACGGTCACCGATGTCGTCGGTTTCTTTGCCTTTCTCGGGCTCGCCACATGGTGGTTCGGCGTGCGCTGAACGGCACCTCAATTGACTTTTACGTAAATGCCGTGCGAGGCTTTGGAAAGCGCCTTGTCCGCCGATTCTGGTACGCGCCTGAGCGCCGGCGGCGCCGGCCAGTTGGAACTCGCGGCGTGGTCGGGGCATTGGAGTGACGATGCGGGAATATTATTCGATCACGGAACTGACCCGGGAATTCGACGTGTCGACGCGGACGTTGCGCTTCTACGAGGATGAAGGGCTGGTGCAGCCGGTAAGGCGCGGCCGCACCCGGCTGTTCCGGCCATCGGACCGGCATCTGATCCGCCAGATCATGCGGGGAAAAAGGCTCGGCTTCTCGATCAACGAGATCCGCGAAATCATCCAGATGTACAGGGAGCCGCCCGGCGAGGTCGGCCAACTCAAATTGATGATCAAGCGAATCGAGGAAAAGCGTGAGCATTTGCGCCAGAAACGCCGCGACCTCGAAGAGACCCTGGCCGAACTCGACCAAGCCGAGGAATCCTGCGTCGAGCGGCTGGTGGAACTCGGCGTCACCACATAGGCGCGGTGTCAGCCTCGGCTCAAATCCAGCGCCGCACCCTTTTGGCGTAGTCCCGGTACTTTTTGCCGAATTTGGCGGTCAGCACCTTCTCCTCGCTCTCGATCGTCAGCTTCTGCGTCAAGAACGCCGCGATGACCGCCAGCGGCAGGAACCAGGCGATCCCCGTGACAAAGGCGAGGCTGACCAGCAGCAATGTGTTGGCGAGGTAGATCGGGTTGCGGCTGACGGCGAAGGGTCCGGTGGTCACCAGATGGTCAGGCACGCCGTTCGGGTTGAGCGTCGTCTTGGCGCGGATCATGGTGCGAATTGCCGTGAACCAGAGCGCGGCAACCGCCACCAACCCCACAAGGCCGGCGGCGAACAGGATGTCGCCGAGAAGATCGCCGATCCACGGCAGCGGATAGAACAGCCCTAGCGCGACGCTGACGATGATGGCGGCGATATAGATCAGCGGCGGCCATGGGATGTGCCCCAGCTTCGGCTGCCCAGGATTTTGCTGCACGGGTTTCGGGTGACTGTCGCTCATTATTGTCCTCCCTCGATTAGCGCGTTCCCAGTTCCGCCGCCTCGGCTTGGGCGGTGCAGGTGCCGGCGAGCTCGCCAATATGCGCCTTCCACTCCAGGGACTGGTCGTTGCTGTAGAGCCGGTCAAGCGAGGCTTCGCCCTGGAGAGTGTCCAGCATGCAGGCACAATAGCTGGAGCAGAACTCGGTGTCGCGTGCCTGCTCGCAGGATATCTGGCAGGATTTCAGAAAACTCACCTCCCTGGTTTCGGCCGGCGCCGGCATGAATTGCGAAAACAGCCAGACCGAGCCGATCAGCACAGGCTGATGGATCAAATAGAAGGCAAGGCTGTGCCGGCCGATGAAGACCAGCGGGTTTGCCCAGCGGCCGGGCGCCAAGGCCGACAGCCGCGTCAGTGCGCCGGAGGTGGCGGCGAGCTTGGTAACCGCGATGCCGGCAAGTACGGCGCCGAACCAGGGCAGCAGCGGAACGTAGTCATTGGAGCGCGGGTTGGTCGCCGACAGGCCGACCCACCACAAAGCCGGATGATCGAAAAGCTCGGATCGCAAGTAGAAAGGCGCGGCGATAACGAGGGCCGCCACGGCAAGCGTCAGCAGCGCCGGCAGCCGCAGGAACGCCAGGCCGAGCAAGCTGGCGAGCGCGATCTCGTGCAATATGCCGAAGAAGATGAAGCCGTCGGGCGTGGCGATGCGGGTGACCAGCGATATTGCGAGCGCTGCCCCGGCAACCATGGCGAAGCGCTTCCAGAAGCCGGTCCAGCGGATTTTTTTGCCATGGGCGAGATAGAGGCTGATGCCGACCAGGAACAGGAAGCTCGAGGCGATGCAGCGCGCGTAGATTTTCCACCAGCCGAAGGCGGTGAGGCCGGGATCGGTGTAGCCGAAGAATTCGAGGTCCCAGGTGAAATGATAGCTCGCCATGGCAAGCAATGCGATGCCGCGTGCAATGTCGATAGCGGCGATGCGCTTCGACTTCGGTTGATCCTGAACGGCTGCGCTCGGCGTGTCGATGCTCATTGGTCTCGCTGTCTTGGTTCAGCCCCGGCAAGACGACTATCACGGTTGCCACCGTCAAAAGAAGCAGGGCCTTGCTTTGCGTTGGTGACGGCGGCATCAGGGCTGCTTTAGGCCAGAGCCGGAAAGCCTTTGGCCGGCTTCGCTTTTTGCCGTGAAGGCGTCGGTTTCCTGTTACGCGGCCAGGAATCGCCGCGGCAGATTTGTGCTCCAACCCTGCTTCGGGCGATTCGGCTTCGGGGAACACAATGGCTACCCATGTGCGCCATCCGATCTGGCTTGCGGCCTTGCGGCCGGCGGATGCCCGCACCTTCGCCTCGCTCTATGCGGTCGAATCCTTCGCGCGCGCCACCGTGTCCAGCGTCATCCCGATCCAGGCCTATGAGATACTGCACAACGAGCAGATTGTTTCGATCCTCTACACGATCGTGGCGATGCTCGGCCTGTCGGCGACGCTGTTCATGCCGATGCTGATCGCCCGCTTTGCCCGGCGCTGGGTCTATACCGCCGGCGCCTGCCTGCTGGCCGCCGGCTCGCTGTTCTTCGTCACCCATACGCTGGCTGGCCAGGTGGTCGGCATGCTCTGCCGCATCGTCGGCGCCGGCGCGCTGGCGATCACGCTCAACCTTTACATCATGGACCATATCCGCAAGACCGATTTCATGCAGGCCGAGTCGCTGCGCATGGCGTGGTCGATGCTTGCCTGGACCACCGGGCCGACCCTCGGAATTTACCTCTACACGCGTTTCGGCATCTATGCCGCGCATGGCGCGGTGGCCGTCTTCGCCATGGCTTTACTGGCGCTGTTCTGGACTTACCGGCTTGGCGATAACCCGTCGATCCGCCCCGGCAAGACGCGGCCGGTCAATCCGCTGGCCAATATCGGCCGCTTCGTCGCGCAGCCAAGGCTGAGGCTGGCCTGGCTGATCGCTTTCGGCCGCTCCTGCTTCTGGACGACGTTCTTCGTCTATGGGCCGCTGTTCATGGTGATCACCGGCGAGGGCAAGCTCGCCGGCGGCCTCTTGGTTTCGGCCGGCAATGCGCTTTTGTTCATGGCCATCTTCTGGGGCAGGGCAGGAAAGCGTTTCGGCGGCCGGCGCACCATGACGTTCGCCTATTTCGCGATGTCGGCAACGCTGCTGGCGGCCGGCGCCGTCGGCGAGGCCGCACCGCTCATCACCGGCGCCTTGCTGCTTTGCGGTGCCTTCTTCACCATCGCGCTCGATGCGCTGGGCTCGACCGCCTTCATGCGCTCGGTGCGCTCGTATGAGCGGGCACAGATGGCGGCGGTCTACCGCACCTATCTCGACTTTTCCGAGCTGACGCCGCCGCTGGTCTATTCCGTGGTGCTGGCGTTCTTCGGCCTGGGCGCGGTTTTCGCGACACTCGGCCTGCTGGCGGCGATCTGCGGCTTCGTCACCTGGCGCTATCTGCCCAAATCGCTTTGATGTTCGAGCGCCGCATGGCGCTCGAACACCCAATTGTGGAAGCGGTGCAGTGCCGCATCGAACGCAGGCCGTTCTGTTTGACCGCGCAGATCGCGACGTCTGCGGCGCCAGTTCTCCGGTTTGGCGAGGCGGCGCATTCGCCACACGATCCGGCGGAATTTGGTTTGCCGGGCGCGGCGATTCTGCCTATAGTCGCTGATGTCGTCGGTTCCGTTTGGAACCAAGAGGGAATGCGGTGCGGGCGAAATTGTTTGCCCAATGCCGTGGCTGCCCCCGCAACTGTGTGCGGTAGTCCTCTCCATATGCCACTGAAGGTTCGCCTTCGGGAAGGTGGGGAAGGGCGCTGATCCGCGAGCCAGGAGACCTGCCGGCGACAGGAAACTGACTTCTATGCCCTCGGGTGGAGGGCGAAAGGACAAGACATGAATACCGCTTCCGTTTCGCTCGGCGCTTCCGCCTCCTCGCAGTCGCGTCTCCTGCAGCTGGCGCTTGCTGCATTCCTCGGCATTTTCGTCATGGGCTTTGTCGGCTTCTCGCATATCGATGCGGTCCACAATGCCGCGCACGACTATCGCCATTCGATGGGCTTTCCCTGCCACTGACAAGGGGCTGACATCATGACACTGTTTCGCAACGTCGTGTTCATCGCGGCGATCGCAGGGCTTGTGGCCGGCGTCGCTCTCGCCTGCATGCAAGCCTATGCCACGGTGCCGCTCATCCTAAAGGCGGAAGTCTACGAACAGGCCGGCGGCGGCCATGACCATGCCGCGGCACCTGCGGCACCGGCCGAAAACGCCGCGGGCACGACGGCTATGAGCAGCGCCGCGCCGGCACCGGCTGAAGCAATGGCTCCGGCGGAAGACGAAGGCTGGGCGCCGGCCGACGGTTTCGAGCGCTTCGGCTTCAGCGTCGTTGCCAATATCGTCACCGGCATCGGCTTTGCGCTGGTCCTGGTCGCGGTTTCGGAATTCGCCGGCGGCATCGGCAACTGGCGCCAGGGCCTGTTCTGGGGGCTTGCCGGCTTTGCCGTGTTCACGCTGGCGCCGGGCCTCGGCCTGCCGCCGGAACTGCCGGCGATGCCGGCGGCCGACCTTGTCCAACGCCAGATCTGGTGGTGGGCAACAGTGGTGGCGACCGCCGCCGGGCTCGGCCTTATCGCCTTCCGCAGATCGTTGCCGCTGGCGATCCTTGCCGTAGCGTTGATCGTGGCGCCGCATATTGTCGGCGCGCCGCAGCCCGATAGCTTCGAGACGGCGATCCCGGAAGGCCTGCACCACCAGTTCGTGGTGGCGGTGACGCTGACCAATCTGGTGTTCTGGCTGGTGCTCGGCGCGGTCGTCGCCGTGGTGCGCGGACGCTTCACGGGCACGGCGACCAGCCTGCGCGACAGCTTTGCCTGACCGCGCTGCCGGGGCACTGACCCTGGTCATCGGCGGTGGGGGGTCGGCCACGAGCGCGCATGCCGAGAGCCTGGTGACGGTCGGCCCGCCGCCTTGGAGCTATATCGCCACGGCGCAAGCCTATGACGACGAGATGCGCCAGCGCATCGCGCTGCACCGCTCGCGCCGCGGCGCCGGCTGGACGACCATCGATGCGCCGCTCGACCTTGCCGACGCGATCGGAGCGCTGCCTGACGGCCAGCCGGTGCTGATCGACTGCCTGACGCTGTGGCTGACCAACCATATGCTGGCCGACCATGATGTCGAGGCCGAATGCCGGAGGCTGGCCGATGTACTGTCGCGGCCGCGTGGGCCGTGGTTCGTGGTGTCCAACGAGGTCGGCCAGGGCATCGTGCCGGACAATGCGCTGGCAAGACGGTTTCGCGACGCCGCCGGCCGGCTGAACCAGGACGTCGCGGCTGTTGCCGGCACCGTGCTTTTGATGGTGGCGGGGCTGCCGCTCAAGGTGAAATGACATGGCTGATACTATCGATCCCAAGGACGAGGAACGCCACCGCGCCAAGATGGCCAAGCGCAAGGCGGTGCAGGACGCCGAGGTCGCGGCCAAGACGGTCGAGAAGGGGCTGCTGATCGTCAACACCGGACCGGGCAAGGGCAAGACCACGGCCGCCTTTGGGCTGGCGCTCAGGATGCTCGGCTACGGCAAGCGCGTCGGCGTCGTCCAGTTCATCAAGGGCAAGTGGCACACCGGCGAGAAGGACGCGTTTGCTAGTTTTGGCGATCGCGTCGTCTGGCACGCCATGGGCGAGGGCTTTACCTGGGAGACACAGGACCTGAAGCGCGACATCGCGGCGGCCGAGGCTGCCTGGGCGAAAGCGCTGGAGCTGATGGCCGAGCCGTCGATCAGCCTCGTGGTGCTCGACGAGCTGAACATCGCGCTGCGCTACGACTACCTCGATCTCGAAAAGGTGGTCGCGGCGCTGAAGGCGCGTCGCGAAGGCCTGCATGTCGTCGTCACCGGCCGCAACGCCAAACCGGTATTGGTCGAGGCGGCCGATCTGGTCACCGAGATGGGCGTGACCAAGCACCACTTCTCCGCCGGTGTGAAGGCGCAGCAGGGGATCGAGTTCTGAGGGGGTTGCTGGTTTGTCGAGGTCAGCGCTGCCCCTCATCGCCTGCCGGCGACTTCTCCCCGTGAAGGACGGGGAGAAGGAGCTAGCCGCAACGCTGGCGATCTCCCTCTCCCTGTCTTTTCACGGGGAGGTAAGGCTGAGGGCAACGCCGACCTGAACCGATTATTTGAGGCGTTGCCCTATTTTGTTCTTGCTTTGTGCCGGCAGCTATGCTATTAATTTCGCTATGGTCCTAATTGGCTCCAACGACCCGCCGCTTGGCGGGTTTTTTGTTTCCGTCGATCTCGAGCGCAGGTCACGCCAAGATAACAACCACTGCGACCACCCCGAACAGCGCAATCAGCAGCAAGTCGGCGACCCGGTAGAGTTTCAGCGCCCGTCGGATGTCGGTGCTCTCGACATCGTCGCGGCGGCCGCCTTCGCCCATCAACGCGTCTTCGACCATCACGCCGTCATAGGAACGGGGACCGGCGAGCGCCAGGCCGAGCGCGCCGGCCATCGCTGCTTCCGGCCAGCCGGCATTGGGCGAGCGGTGCTTTTTCGCATCGCGCCGCACGGCGTGCCAGGCGGCTTTGGCGTCGGCGCCCTTTACCAGGAAAGCCGCAAGCACGATCAGCAGCGCCGTCAGCCGCGACGCCGGCAGGTTGATCCAGTCGTCGAAGCGCGCAGCCGCCCAGCCGAAGGCTTCGTGGCGCGGCGTGCGGTGGCCGATCATCGAATCGGCGGTGTTTGCGGCCTTGTAGGCGACGCCGCCGGCGAGCCCGCCAATACCGATCCAGAAGGCCGGCGCGACGACGCCGTCGGAGAAATTCTCGGCAAGACTTTCGATCGCTGCGCGGCAGACAGCGGCCCTGTCGAGCTTTTCCGGATCGCGGCCGACGATCCTGGAGACGGCAATGCGGCCCATGTCCAGTCCGCCGCTGTCGAGTGCGTCGGCCACCGCTTCGACATGCTCGGCCAGGCTCTTCTGCGACAGCAGCGACGTCGCCAGGATTGCGGTGATCAACAAGCCGAGGGGAATGGTCCAAAGCATGGCTTCGATCCAGAAGGCGAGGGCGGCCGGCACCAGCACGATCACCAGCAGCGCGACTACGCCCCAGCGGCGACGGTCGGCGTCGGAATCAGTGGCGCGGTTGAGCCTGCGGTCGAGAAAGGATATCAGCCTGCCGAACCAGGTGACGGGATGGCCAATGGCATCGAAGAGCCGGGCCGGGTAGCCGAGTACAAGTTCGATGGCCAGCGACAGGAAAGTGATCAGGATCGACATGAAGTCTCTTGATGGGGTGACGGCGGCAGTGGACCACGGCGGAAGCCTTGGCCGGGCGAGGGCGCTTTTCCCTCACGCGCCGCTGCCTTTCGTCGACCTCTCGACCGGGATCAATCCGCACTCCTACCCGCTTTTCGATTTGCCCGCCACCGCCCTGTCGCGATTGCCGGAACCGGCGCGCAGCCGCGACTTGGCTGAACTCGCGGCAAGCGCCTATGGCGCGCCGTCGGCGGCGAACGTCGCGGCGGCGCCCGGCACGCAGATCCTGTTGCCGCGCGTCGCTTCGCTGGTCAGCCCGGGCAAGGCGCTGGTGCTCGGGCCGACTTATGCCGAGCATCGGCGGGCAGCAGCGATCGCCGGCCACGCGGCGGCTGAAGTCGATGATTTCGAAGCCCTGGCTGCGGCCAACCTTGCGATCGTCGTCAATCCAAACAACCCGGACGGGCGCGTCGTCGAGCGCGAAAGATTGCTTCGACTTGCCGGGACATTACGCGCCAGAGGCGGGCTGCTGGTCGTCGACGAGGCCTTCATGGATGTCGGCCCGCGCAGCGAGAGCCTGGCCGGCGACGTCGACCAGGGCGGCATCGTCGTGCTGCGCTCGTTCGGCAAGTTCTTCGGCCTGGCCGGCCTGCGGCTTGGGTTTGCATTGGCCGACGCGCTGATGGTCGAGCGGCTGGAGGCGCAATTCGGGCCATGGGCGGTTGCCGGGCCGGCGCTCGAATATGGCACAAGGGCGCTTGCCGACACCGGCTGGCAGGCCGGGATGCGGCACCGTCTGGCCGAGGACGCCGCACGGCTCGACACGCTGTTCGGCCGCTTCGGCGTGCCTGTCGCCGGTGGCACCACGCTGTTCCGCTATCTCAGGCTGGCGAACGCTGCCGGCCTGTTTTCGGCGCTTGGCCAGCGCGGCATCCTGCTTCGGCATTTCGCCGGCCGGCCGGATGTGCTGCGCGCCGGCCTGCCGGGAGCCGACGAAGAATGGCGGCGGCTCGAATCGGCGCTTGCCGGCTGGGCCTCGCGGCGCGACGATGATGCCAAGGGAGAAACGACCCAATGATTCATGTCTGCTCGCTGTCCAAAGTCGAGGAAACGGTAACGAAGACCGGCGCCGGGCGGCTGCTTTCGCTGCTCGCCGCCGGAACGGAGGTGGTGCGACCGGCCTCGATCACCAGGGAAAACCATCTGCATCTGGTCATGCACGACATTGCGGTGGCGCAGGAGGGCATGACCATGCCGGGCGAGGAGCACGTTGTGACCCTGCTCGATTTCGCCCGCCAATGGGACCGCTCGCGGCCGCTGGTGGTGCATTGCTATGCCGGCATCAGCCGCTCGACCGCCTCGGCCTATATCATCGCGGCAGCGCTGGCGCCGAAGCGCGACGAGGCCGAGTTGGCCGAGACTCTGCGCAGGCTGTCGCCGACGGCGACACCCAATCCGCGGCTGATCGCGATCGCCGACACGCTGCTCGA
The DNA here is from genome assembly GCF_040319475.1 of Mesorhizobium sp. M0904. NCBI lineage: Bacteria > Pseudomonadati > Pseudomonadota > Alphaproteobacteria > Hyphomicrobiales > Phyllobacteriaceae > Mesorhizobium > Mesorhizobium sp. M0904. The sequence continues at coordinate 68,153 of NZ_JAMYOC010000020.1, forward strand.
TCGCAGGGGCCGGATGATCGAAGCGATCCAGGCGATCGGGCGCGGCGCGGATGCTTTCGAAGGCACACCGTTCGAATTGAAAATCTGAACCTTAAAACAAGTTCCAGGGAAAGTGCGCAGGAGTTCTAGGACACGGCCAAGGGGCGAATGATGATCGGGAGAATTTTGGCCATCGTTGTTGGCGTGGTCTGCACGACAGGCAGCGCCGTGGCCGCCTCCATGCCGGCTCTCAAGTCGATCGACCTGGCAGCGCTTCAAGCCACTGTCGAGGGTTTGGCCAAGGAACTTATGCTGCCCGGTGCTATGGTTTTGCTCAAGACTCCGCGGGGCAACCTCGTCTTCGGCTACGGTACGACTGAACTGGGTGCCACGAACCCGCCGCGCGCCGATACCCACTTCCGTGCGGCCTCGAACCCCAAGACGATGACCGCCGCTGTTATCGTGCAACTGGTGCAGGAAGGGAAACTGAGCTTTGCCGATCTGATCTCAAAATACGTCCAGCGCGTTCCCAACGGCGACGAGATAACCATTCGGCAGCTCATAACAATGCGGAGTGGCCTCCCTAACTTCACAAATGCGCCGGAACTTGCCGAAAGCCTGGACAAGTATCCTTACAGGGTATGGACCGCTGATGAAGTCCTCGGCATGGCGTTCAAACGGCCGCCGGACTTCGCGCCGGGTGCCGAATTCGAGTACAACAACACCAACTACTACCTGCTCGGCCTTGTTGCCGAGAAGATCGACGGCAAGCCGCTCTCGACCATCTTCCGGGACCGCCTTTTTGGGCCGCTCGGCATGAAGAACACGGCGTTGCCGCCGAGCACGTCGAACGCCATCCCCGAGCCATACTCAAACGGTTACCTCTACGGCAGTACTTCGTACGCCCTGGCTGATGCGCCCTATCCGGACGACCTCCAGGCTGCGGCCAGGGCCGGAACGCTCAAGCCCAACGACGACACATGGCAGAACCCGTCCGCCTACTTTGCGGCTGGCGGAGTCATCTCCACCGCCGATGACCTCGCGACCTGGATGCGCGCGCTGGTCGGGGGCAAGCTCTTCAATGCCGACTTCCAGCGGCAGTGGCTTGCAAGCCCTGTGGCGCCGGAGCCGGGCGAACCCGCCATGCAAAAATACGGCTATGGCATCCTAACGCTGACCTTCGGGCCTAACGAAATCTTCTATCACGAAGGCGAGATGCCCGGTTACCAGTCCTTCATGGGCTACGATTCGGCCAATGACGTCACCCTGGTCATATGGACCAACCTGACTCTCGCGCTCGACGGCCAGGCGACCGCCAACACCTTGATGGTGAAGATACTGGACGAAATCTACACGGTGTCGCCGCTTCAAGAGGGGAAGTGAGGATCCTCGCGCGCGAATGGAATCGCCCCTCGTGAGCGAGGCCTGAGTTGGTGGGATCAAACACCTACGCCAGCCAATCCGCCAGCTTGGCCTTCCGCATGTCCCTCACCAAGCCGAGGAAGCCGTCGGCCTGATGCTCGGCGGTGAGCCGGCCTTTTTCGGCGGTGGCAATGCTGGCGTCGCCGACCACGCCATTCGGGTTGAGATCGCTGGCGATCCAGGCGAAGGCGTGCGTTCCGGTGTGGCGCAGCAGCGAAAATTCCTTTTCGGCGCGGGCAACCTTGGACACGAAATTGTCGGCCTTGGCCATATCGACGAGGTCGGACCGGAAATGCAGCATCAGCGAGGTCTCGACGTCGCCGCCATGAATGCCGTGGCGGTCTTCGAGATCGGTGTACATACCGGCCGGCCGGCCAAAGCGCTGCCAGCTGGTCTTTACCGCCAGCATCTTTGCCCGCACGCGCAATTCGCGGGTGACGATGCCCATGATCTCTTCATTGCCGCCATGCGAGTTGACGACAATCAGTTTTCGGACGCCGGCGCGCGCGACCGACAGGCCGAGCTCGGTCCATGCCTCGACCAGGGTCGTCGCCGGCAGGGTGATGGTGCCGGGCGCATGCAGGTGCTCGTTCGACTTGCCTACCGCCTGCACCGGCAGGATGCGGATGTCGAGATCGCCGGGCAGGCGGGCGATCACCGTTTCCAGCATACCGTTCATGATCGAGGTGTCGGTCGAAACCGGCAGATGTGGCCCGTGCTGCTCGATCGCTGCCAGCGGCAGAACGGCAATGGTCGCCTCAGGATCGATGGTCGCGTATTCGGTGGTCCGGTAGTCACCCCACCATACACGCTTTCTTGTTCCGGCCATTTTGAACCTCGAAGAGACTGAATGGGCGTTTGCGCTGCCCCTCACCCTTACCTCTCCCCGTGAAGGACGGGGAGAGGGGGATCGCCAGCGTTCCGGCTAGCCTTGTCCCCGTCACTACACGGGGAGAAGCTGCCGGCAGGCGGATGAGGGGCAGCGCCAACCTTTGTCGTGTAACTTGAGATCATCGGCCTGTCGATTCCAGCCGCTGGCCAGCGCTGCTCAACCCGCCGCGATGACCTCGATCTCGACCTTGAATTCCGGCCGGGCAAAACCTGAAACGATCATCAGCGTCGAGGCCGGCGCAGGGCTGGCGAACAGCCGGTCGCGAACCTCCATATAGGGGCGCAGGAAGGCGCGGTCGGTGACGTAGGCGTTTATGCGGACGATGTCGGACAGGCTGAGCCCGGCCTCGCCGAGAATCGCCGATATGTTCTGGAAACAGAGCTCGGCCTGTGCGCCGGCGTCTTCCGGGATCTGGTCGTCCGCGGTGATCGCAACCTGGCCCGAACACAGCACCAGCCGCTTGCCGGGCGGCAGCTCGACGCCGTGGCTGTAGCGGGCGAAGGGCGGCTTGATCGACTTCGGCGTGAGAAATTTGAACATGGCAATCTCCGTTCACGGCAGCCTATCGCATCGGCCCGAAAATCGAGATCGATTTTCGGAAAGCACGATGCGACAGGATACGAAGTTTTAGAGCGTACTTTGTGCGTCCAAGTGGACGCACGTCGCTCTAATGCGGGATCGATGCGGGCATCAAGATGGCGGTGCATGTCACGAGGGCGATTGTGGACAGGCGATCAAAAAATAGGCACGATGCCTTTCGTATAGCATGACCCGTCCGGCCTTCGCGCCGCCATCGCACAGGCGGGCATTGCACAAGCGGGCGGTCCCGGCGCAACGCGCCGGTGGCATGTGTCTTGCTTCTTGAAACAATGGTGTCGAGCCCGCCGCGTAACGCGCCGGAGCGAACAAAGGGTGGTGTGGATGTACGGAAAACTGAAGATTTCGGCCGGCGCGATCGTGCTGCTTGGCGCAGGCACGCTTGCTGCGGCAGCGAACGAAAAAGTCACCTTCGGCACCAATTGGTTGGCCGAGCCGGAGCATGGCGGTTACTACCAGGCGGTGGCGGATGGCACCTATGCGGCCTGCGGCATCGACGTGACGATCATGCAGGGCGGCCCACAGGTCAGCGGCCGGCCGCTGCTGCTGGCCGGCAAGATCGATTTCTACATGGGCGGCAATTTGCTGTCGGCCTTCGATGCCGTGCAGCAAGGCATACCGATGCGCGTCGTCGCCGCCGACTTCCAGAAGGACCCGCAGGTCATCATGTCCCATCCCGGCCAGGGGCTGGACAAATGGGAAGACCTGAAGAACGCCGACCAGTACATCCTCGGCGACGAAGGTGCGCAGACCTTCTTCCAGTGGATGGTCACCGACCTCGGCTTCGATGCCGCCAAGCGCGTGCCATACACCTTCAACCCTGCGCCGTTCATCGCCAACAAGAAGTCGATCCAGCAGGGTTACGTCACCTCGGAGCCATTCGCCGTTCAGAAGCAGGGCGGTTTCACGCCGAACCAGTTCCTGCTGGCCGACTATGGCTGGGACACATATGCAACGACGGTCGAGACCATGCAGGAGACGATCGACAAGCGGCCCGAGGTGGTCCAGTGCTTCGTCGATGGTTCGGCCAAGGGCTGGTACAATTATCTCTACGGCGACAACAAGGCCGCCAACGAAATGATCAAGAAGGAAAATCCGGACATGACGGATGAGCAGATCGCCTTCTCGATCGAGCAGTTGAAGAAGTTCGGCGTGGTCGATTCCGGCGACAGCGAAAAGCTCGGCATCGGCGCCATGACCGACGCGCGCATCCAGAGTTTTTACGACAAGATGGTCAAGGCCAAGGTCGCGCCGGCGGGCATCGACATCAAGAAGGCCTACACGCTTTCCTTCGTCAACAAGAGCGTCGGGCTCGACCTGAAGAAGTAGACCGTGAAGCTGGAGAAGGTGGCGCAACAGCCAGGAAGTGTACCGGGGCCGACGCTGTTGGCCCTGCGTGGCGTCGGCAAGGTTTTTTCCAACGGCGTCACCGCGCTCAGCAATGTCGAGCTGACGATCCGGGAAGGCGATTTCCTCAGCCTGCTCGGGCCGTCCGGCTGCGGCAAATCGACGGCGCTGCGGCTGATTGCCGGCCTGTCGACGCCGACCTCGGGCCTGCTCGACTGGCGCGGCAGCGGCGCCCGCGATCGTTCGAATATCGGCGACCGCTCGAATATCGGCTTCGTCTTCCAGGAGCCGACGCTGCTGCCCTGGGCCGACGTCTTCGACAATGTCTGGCTGCCGCTGCGGCTGAAGGGCGTGTCGCGGGCCAAGGCGGCACCGACGGTGATGGAGATGCTGGCGCGGGTTCACCTGACCGGCTTCGAGAAGGCGGTGCCGCGCGAACTGTCGGGCGGCATGAAGATGCGCGTCTCGATCGCCCGCGCCATGGTGACCAAGCCGCGGATTCTGTTGATGGACGAGCCGTTCGCGGCACTCGACGAGATCACCCGCTTCAAGCTCAACAATGACCTTCTGGAGCTATGGCAGGATGAGCGTTTCACCGTCGTTTTCGTCACCCACAGCGTCTTCGAAAGCGTTTTCCTCTCCAACCGTGTCGTCGTCATGGCGGCGCGGCCGGGCCGAGTGTTCGCCGAGCTTGCCGTCGACGCGCCCTATCCGCGCGACGAGGCGTTTCGCACCTCGCCCGACTATGCCGCGCTCTGCCGCCAGGCATCCGACGTGCTGATCGGCGCCATCAACTCAACTGCCGGACCGCATCATGACGGCCATTGAAGAACCAGTCCTGGCGCTCGACCCGGAGGAGGCGCGCCGCGTCCGCCAGGAGCGCTTCGAGCGCATCGGCAGATGGCTGCTGCCGCTGGCCATCATGATCTTGGCGATCTGGCTGTGGGACCGTGTCTGCGTCTGGAACGACATCCCGAAATACATCCTGCCGCGTCCCGGCGTGGTGCTGCAGACGTTGCATGACGATGCCGGGCTGCTGTTCTCCTCGCTGCTGGTGACACTCAGGATCACCTTCTTGAGCCTGCTTCTCGCCGTCATCGGCGGCGTCGGGCTGGCGGTGCTGTTCGCTCAGTCGAAATGGGTGGAGATGTCGTTCTTTCCGTTCGCCATCGTGCTGCAGGTGACGCCGATCGTCGCGATCTTTCCGCTGATCAACATCTATGTCGACAACCAGACGACAAAGCTTTTGCTTTGCGCCTGGATCGTCGCCTTCTTCCCAATCCTTTCCAACACCACGCTCGGCCTCAATTCGGTCGACCGCAATCTGCGCGACATGTTCAAGCTCAACGGTGCGACCCGTTGGCAGCAATTGCGCTACCTGCGGCTGCCGGCGGCGATGCCTTATTTCCTCGGTGGGCTGAAGATCGCCGGCGGGCTGTCGCTGATCGGCGCGGTGGTGGCCGAGTTCGTCGCCGGCGCCACCGGCCAGTCGTCCGGCCTCGCCTCGCGGATCATCGAGGCCGGCTACCGGCTCAACGCGCCAAGGCTGTTCGCCGCGCTGATCCTGATCTCGCTCACCGGCATCCTGATCTTCCTGGTTCTGTCGCTGGTATCGCATCTCATTTTGCGGCGCTGGCACGAGAGCGCGCTGAGGCAGGAGCGGTAGAAATGTTGGAGGAAGGCACCCCCCTCTGTCCTGCCGGACATCTCCCCCTCAAGGGGGGAGATCGGCTGCATGTTTTGTTTTCGCTAATCTCGGACGCGGCAAAGGAAGCGCCTCGGTTGAAGCTGCCCATCTCTCCCCTTGAGGGGGAGATGTCCGGCAGGACAGAGGGGGGTGGGCCTTGATACCAGCTTCTGGTCCTTATCATCTTGCAAACGTTCGTGTTCATCAGTCGCTGACGCCAAGACTGGCCGCAGCATTCGATGCCGACGGCTTTGCGCTTACGGATATCGCCGTCGCCAACGGAAAAATCTCCGGCATTGCAGCACATCAGCGATCCAATGCACCGGCAGGCGCCATCGACCTAGGCGGCCGGATCGTCTTGCCCTGCTTCGTCGACTGCCACACCCATATCGACAAGGGCCATATCTGGCCTCGAAAGCCCAACCCGGACGGCACCTTCATGGGTGCGCTGAACGCAACGGGCGCCGACCGGGCGGCGCGCTGGAGCGCCGACGACGTTGCCCGCCGCATGGATTTTTCGCTGCGCTCGGCCTATGCGCATGGCACCAGGGCGCTGCGCACGCATCTCGACAGCGTTGCGCCGCAAGAAGAGATCTCCTGGCCGGTGTTCGAGACGATGCGGGATAAATGGCGCGGCCGCATCGAGCTGCAGGCGGCCTGCCTGCTCGGCATCGAGGGCGTGCGCGACAGGAAATGGTTCGAGAGGCTGGCCAAGCGTGTGGCTGCGGCCAACGGCGTGCTCGGCGTCGTCACCTATATGGTGCCGGATCTCGAAGAACTGCTCGACCAGGTATTTGCGCAGGCGATCAAGCACGGCCTCGACCTCGATTTCCATGCCGACGAGACCGACGATATCGCGGCGATCTCGTTGAAGAAAATCGCCGAAGCCGCCCTTTGGAACGGTTTCGAGGGGAACATCCTGGTCGGCCATTGCTGCTCGCTGGCGCGCCAGCCCGATCTCGACGTGCTCGACACGCTAGACAAGGTCGCCAAGGCCGGCCTGGCGGTGGTGTCGCTGCCGATGTGCAATCTCTATCTGCAGGACCGGCGCGGCGACAACACCACGCCGCGCTGGCGCGGGGTGACGTTGCTGCACGAGATGAAGGCGCGCGGCATTGCCGTGGCCGTCGCCTCCGACAATACGCGCGACCCGTTCTACGCCTATGGCGATCTCGACATGCTTGAGGTTTACCGGATGGCGACGCGCATCCTGCATCTCGACCATCCCGTCGCCGACTGGCCGCAAGCGGTGACTTCGACGCCGGCCAAGGTGATGCGGCTCGACGGTTTCGGCACGCTTGCCGCCGGAGCGCCGGCCGATTTCGTCGTCTTCAAGGGGCGGAGCTGGACGGAATTGCTGTCACGGCCCGAATCGGATCGCATCGTTGTACGCGACGGCCTGGCGATCGAGCGCCAGTTGCCCGATTATGCCGAACTCGATGATCTGATGGTGGAATGATGGATATTGCGGCGCTCAAGCGCGACCTGCACGGTTTGAAGATCGACGACCATCCGGCGATCGTCCAGCAGAAGAGCCGCGACTTCTACTGGTACAGCCCGGTGCTGAAGCAGCAGCTCGATCACGTCACCGGCGACCTGATCGTGACGCCGAAAACCGAAGACGAGGTCGTCCGCATTCTCGCCGCCTGTCACCGGCATGGCGTGCCGGTGACGCCGCGCGGCAGCGGTACCGGGAACTACGGCCAAGCGATGCCCTTGTCCGGCGGCGTCGTGCTCAATCTCGCCGAGCTGAACGCGGTCAAGACGATCGCCCCCGGCCGTGTCGTCACCGGCCCCGGCGCCGTGCTCGCCGACATCGACAGAGCGACCCGGGCGCATTCCGGCCAGGAGCTCCGCATGTCGCCGTCGACCTACAACACGGCATCGATCGGCGGCTTCGTCGCCGGCGGCTCCGGCGGTATCGGCTCGATCCGCTGGGGCGGACTGCGCGATCTCGGCAATGTCATCCGGCTGAGGACCGTGACGATGGAGGCTGAGCCGCGTGTCATGGAGCTCACCGGCGAGGACGTGCTGAAGGTGATGCATGCCTACGGCACCAACGGCATCATCACCGAAGTCGAGATGCCGCTGACCGCTAGCTATGACTGGATCGACGTCATCGTCGGCTTCGACGATTTCATGGATGCGGCCGGCTTCGGCAACGACCTCGCCATCCAGGACGGTATATTGGCGAAACTGATCACGCCGATCGCAGCACCGATCCCCTACGATTATTTCAAGCGCCACCAGCGGTTTTTCCGGCGCGGCCAAAGCATCGTCGTCCTGATGATCGCACCGCATGCGATGGATGCCTTCCTCGCCTTCACGGCGCGCAGCAAGGGCGAGATCGTCTTCCGCACCGATAAGGAGGCCGATCTCAAGGGGTTGCCGCCAGCTTATGAGCTGACCTGGAACCACACGACACTGCGTGCCATCCGGGTCGATCCGACGATCACCTACCTGCAGACCCGCTACCCGTCGCCAGACCACCTCGGCCACGTCAAGGCGATGGTCGATCGCTTCGGCGACGAGGTGCCGGCGCATCTCGAATTCATCCGCTTCGACGGCGCCATCGGCATCGCAGGGCTGCCGCTGGTGCGCTTCACCACGGCGGAGCGGCTCGACGAGATCATCCGCATCCACGAGGACAATGGCTGCTGGATATTCAACCCGCACCGCTACACGCTGGAAGAAGGCGGAATGAAGCGCACCGACGAGGTGCAGCTCGCCTTCAAGCGCGAAACCGACCCGCAAGGGCTGCTCAATCCGGGCAAGATGATCGCCTGGGAAAACCCGGACTATGATTATCGCTCGGGCAAGTCGTTCCTGTTCAAGGGGCTGGAGAACGCGGGTTGAACATCCTCGTCCTCTACGCTCATCCGGTGGAGACCAGCTTCAATGCCGGCCTGCACCGGACCATCGTCGAGCGCCTGATGGCGGCCGGCCATGTGGTCGACGACTGTGACCTCTATGCCGAGAATTTCGATCCCAGGCTGACGCGCGCCGAACGGATGTCCTATCACGACGAACGCAGCGACGGCGATCCGGCGTCGCCTTATGTCGAGCGCTTGCTGCGGGCCGAGGCGCTGGTGCTGTCGTTTCCGGTGTGGAACTTCGGCTATCCGGCCATTCTGAAAGGCTTTTTCGATCGCGTCTTCCTGCCCGGCGTGTCGTTCAAGCTGGTCGCCGGCAAGGTGCAGCCGTCACTGCACAATATTCGCAAGGTGGTCGCGGTCACGACCTATGGCGGCAGCCGGTTCCGAGCCATGCTGATGGGTGACCCGCCGCGCAAGCTGGTCAATCGGGTGCTGCGTGCGACGATCAAGCCCGGCGGGTCGGTTTCCTACCTTGCGCATTACTCGATGAACCTGTCGACCGACGGCAGTCGGACGAGGTTCGTGGCGAAAGTCGCGGCCAGGATGGACGCGTTATGAGGATGCGCTACATCCGCACCCGTTCCGCCTTCGGATCGTACATCGGCTTAAGCGACGCCTCCGCCGCAAAGCGCTCGCCGGCGATCTCGATCTCGTAGGACGACGACAGGACATCCGCCTCGCTCTCGCCCTTGCAAGGCACGTAACCAAGCCCGATAGCGCCGCCGAGATGATGGCCGTAATTGCCCGAGGTAATCGGGCCGACAATCTTGCCGTCGCGCAGGATCGCCTCGTTATGGAAGAGCAGCGGCTCGGTGTCGTTCAGGCGAAACTGCACCAGCCGGCGCGACAGGCCGGTTTCTTTCTTCTTCAGCACCGCATCGCGGCCGAGGAAGTCTCCCTTGGCCGTCTTCACGGCAAAGCCGAGGCCGGCCTCCAGCACATTGTCTTCGTCGGTGATGTCGTGGCCGAAATGCCTGAAGGCCTTTTCGATGCGGCAGGAATCCAGTGTGTGCAGGCCGCATAGCTTCAGGCCGGCGTCAGTGCCGGCTTCTTCTATCGCCTCGAAGACGTGGGCGGCCTGATCGGTCGAGACATAAAGCTCCCAGCCGAGCTCGCCGACATAGGTGACGCGGTGGGCGCGGGCCAGCCCCATGCCGATTTCGATCTCCTGAAACGTCCCGAACGGGTTGTTTTCGTTTGAGAAATCGTCGGGGCTCACCCTTTGAATCAGCTTTCTCGCATCCGGGCCCATCAGGCAGAGCACGGCTTCGGCAGCGGTCACATCGGTGATGACGACGAACTCGTCGGCAAGGTGTTTTCGCAGCCAGGCCAAATCGCGCTGCAGCGTCGCACCGGGCACGACGAGGAAGAAGGCTGTTTCAGACAGCCGCGAGACGGTGAGGTCGCTCTCGATGCCACCGCGCTGGTTGAGCATCTGGGTATAGACGATCTTGCCCGGCGCCACATCCATGTCGTTGGCGCAGAGCCTTTGCAGGAAGGCGCAGGCGTCGCGGCCTTCGACGCGGATCTTGCCGAACGAGGTCATGTCGAACAGGCCGACGCCGTTCCTGACCGCCAGATGCTCCTCACGCTGGTTGTCGAACCAGTTCTGCCGTTTCCAGGAATAGCGGTATTCGCGCTCCTGGCCGGGCCTAGCGAACCAGTTGGCGCGCTCCCAGCCGGCGACCTCGCCGAACACCGCACCGCGCGCCTTCAGATGCTCATGCAGCGGCGAGCGCCTTATGTTCCGCGAAGTCGCCATCTGCCGGTAGGGGAAATGATCGGCGTAGAGCAGGCCGAGCGTTTCGGAGACGCGCTCCTTGAGATACCGGCGGTTCTTCTGGAACGGCTGGGCGCGGCGGATGTCGACCTCCCAGAGATCGAAAGGCGCCTCGCCGTCATTGATCCATTGCGCCAGCGCCATGCCGGCGCCACCGGAGGAGACGATGCCGATCGAATTGTAGCCGGTCGCCATCCAGTAGCCGGAAAGCTCCGGCGCCTCGCCGAGATAGTAGCGATCGTCGGGCGTGAAGCTTTCGGGGCCGTTGAAGAAGGTGTGGATGCCGGCGGTGGCCAGCATCGGCATGCGGTTGACGCCCATTTCGAGGATCGGCTCGAAGTGATCCATGTCCGCGGGCAACTGGTCGAAGCAGAAATCCTCGCTTATGCCGTTCATGCCCCACGGCTTGGCTACGGGTTCGAAAGCGCCGAGCATCATCTTGCCGGCATCTTCCTTGTAGTAGGCGCACTCGTCCGGGACGCGCAGCACCGGCAGGCGGGAAAGCCCGGCAATCGGCTCGGTGACGAGATAGAAATGCTCGCAGGCGTGCAGCGGGATGGTGACGCCGTTCTGGGCGCCAAGCTCGCGTGCCCACATGCCGGCGCAGTTGACGACGATGTCGGTATCGATCGTGCCTTGCTCGTCGCCCTGCGCCCAGGACACCCCGGTGACGCGGCCGGCCCTGGTACGGACCTTGGTGACCTTCACATTCTCGACGATCGTCGCACCACGCTGGCGCGCGCCCTTGGCCAAGGCCATGGCGATGTTGGCGGGGTCGCACTGGCCGTCGAGCGGCAGATGCACGGCGCCGACCACATCGGATACATTGAGATGCGGGTACATCTGCTTGACTTCACCTGGCGAAATCTCGCGCACGTCGACATCGAAGGCGCGGGCGAGAGACGCCTGCCGATAGATCTCGTGCTTGCGCTCCTCGGTCAGCGCCACCGTGATCGAGCCGACCTGGCGCATGCCGGTGCCGACATCGGTCTCGGCCTCGAGCTTGACGTAGAGGTCGGCCGAATATTTCGCCAGCCGCGTCATGTTCTGCGAGCCGCGCAATTGGCCGATCAGGCCGGCAGCGTGCCATGTCGTGCCTGACGTCAGCTGCTTGCGCTCGAGCAGCACGATATCGGTCCAGCCGAGTTTGGCCAGATGATAGGCGACCGAGCAACCGGAGACGCCGCCGCCGATGATGACCGCCCTTGCTTTGGGAGGAATGGCCTTGGTCGGAATGGTTTTGGTGGGCGGGGCGCTCATGCGGCCTCACGGCGATAGCTGGATGCGAAGCGGCGCAGGCGTGTGGCAGCCTCCATCAGCACCGGCTCAGGCTGGCAGAGGCTGAAGCGGATGTGGCCTGCTGCGGCCGCGCCGAAGCTCGAACCGGGCATGACGCCGACCTTCTCCTGGTCGAGGAAAGCCCAGGTGAATTTTTCGTCGTCCGGCTCGATCGCCGATATGTCGAGCATCACATACATGCCGCCTTCGGAGCCGCGCACGGTGACGTTGTTCATACCGCGCATGGCATCGAGAACGACGGCGCGCCTCGCGGCATAGCGCTCGGCGATCTCCTCGACGCCGTAGCCGTTTTCGAGCGCCTCGGCGCCGGCGAGGCTGATGAAGGCCGGCAGGCCGTAGGTCATCACCAGATTGAGGTCGGTCAGCAGCGAGATCATCTCCTCGGGCCCGGTCAGCCAGCCCATGCGCCAGCCGGTCATGCCGTGGCTCTTGGACATCGAATTGATGACCAGCGTGCGTTCCGCCATGCCAGGCAGCGAGCGTGGTGAGACGTGCTCGCCGCCGCCCAGCGTCCAGTAGACCTCGTCCGACAGCAGCCAGAGGTCATGCTCGCGGCAGATCTGCGCCAGCTCTTCCAGGCGCTCGCGCGAATAGACGGCGCCCGTGGGATTGTTCGGCGTGTTGATCAGGATGGCGCGGGTGTTCGGCCGAAGGGCGGCGCGGATGTCGGCGGCGCGCGGCTGAAAGCTGTCTTCGGCGGGGGTCTCGACGACGCTGAACTCGGCGCCCGCCGCACTGAAGGTATTCGGATAGGTGGCGTAATAGGGCGCAACGACGATGGCATGGTCGCCCTGGTCGAGAACCGCTTGAATGGCCGCGTAAAGCGCGGCCTGCCCGCCCGGCGTGGCGATGACCTGGTCGGGGCTGGTCGCAACCCCGGTGCACCGCGTCGACGCCGCCGCCATCGCCTTGCGCAGGCGAGGAACGCCGGCCAGCGGCGTGTAGTGGTGATTGCTGGCGCGGACGGCCGTCACACAGGCTTCGATCGTCTCGCCCGGCGTGTCGAAATCATGGTCGCCGACCGACAGCATGATGATGTCCTCGCCAGCCTGCTTGCGCGCCCAGGCAGCGGAATGAACCTCCCAGCCATCCTTGCCCGAAGGCACGATGCCGGAAATGCGCGATGATGGTCTGGGCATTATGCTACTCCCGACATTTCGTAGCCGGCTTGTTCGAGCCGGTCGCGCAGCGCGGCGATGTGGGCAGGTCCGACTTCGCAGCAGCCGCCGACGATGCCGGCGCCAGCCTCGACCCAGCCGATCGCCTGGCCGGCATAGGCATCCGGATCGAGGTCGTGGCGGGCGTGCAGCACTTCCACGGTGCCGCCATGCTTGAGTGCCTCGACCGAGGTGAAGCCGTTGGCATAGGCGCCGACCGGCCCGCCGAGGGCGATCAGTTCGGGGAGCGCTGCAGCGATCGCCTCGGGCCGGCAGCAATTGATCAGCCGGGCCGTGACGGGCAGGCCGTCGAGAGCGCTTGCCGCCGCCGCAATGGCTTCGCCGCTGTGCAGGCGCGGTGCGCCGTGGTCGGCGAGCGTCCACGACACCCATACAGGCTTGCCGCTTTCCGATGCCGCGGTGACGGCGGCGCGCGCCTCTTCGGCCGACGCCATGGTTTCGCACAGAAACAGATCGACGCCGTCCGCCTGCTCGGCAACGATACGGCGATAGACGTCGAGCGTATCCTGGAAGGATATCGTCAGCGCTGGCGCATAGCTGCCGAACAGCGGCGACAGGCAGCCGGCGATCGCCGCGTCGCCGGCTTGGTCGCGCGCTTGCCTTGCCAGTTCGATGCCGCGCTTCTGCAGCGGCTTGAACAGCTCTTCCGCGCCTTCGCGCGCCAGCCGCTCCGGCGTTGCGGAATAAGTGTTGATGGTTATGACGCGGGCGCCGGCGCGGATAAATTCGGCATGCAGGTCGCGCACCAGATCCGGTTCGTCGATGAGCACCCTGGCCGACCACAGCGGCGTCGGCTCGGAGCTGCTGCGGCGGACCAGCTCTTGGCCCATGCCGCCATCGGTGAGGATCACTTTCTTCATGCTCTGAGCCTCTCGTTCTTTGGATCCCATAACGGCTCATCCTCCTGCACGACCGCCCGAAAACGTTCGCCGAAGATCTCGACCTCGACCGCCGTTCCCGGCTCGGTCAGGTCGGCGCGCAGCATGCCGAGCGCGATCGACTTGTCGATACGATGACCCCAGCCGCCGGACGTCGTCTCGCCGACGATCCGGCCGTCATGCCACAGCGTCGACATATAAGGCGCATCGCAGTCGCCGGGGTTTTCGACGACAAGCGTGACGAAGCGCTTCTTGACGCCCTGCTGCTTCTCGTTCTGCAGCGCCGCCTTGCCGCGGAAGTCGGGCTTGTCCCATCTGACGAAGCGCTCCAGGCCGCCCTGCAGGATCGAATAGTCGGTCGACAGGTCGCCCTTCCAGGTGCGGTAACCTTTTTCGAGCCGGAGCGAATCCAGCGCGTACATGCCGAACGGTTTCAGGCCCTGCTTCTGGCCAGCTGCCCAGACGGTGTCGAAGATCGCTGCGGTATCATCGATCTTGCTGTGGATTTCCCAGCCGAGCTCGCCCGCGAAGGACACGCGCACTAGCTTTGCCCAACGTCCGGCGATACTGGTCTCCTGATGCGTCAGCCAGGGCAGGGTGAGGTCGGCCGCGCAGAGTTCGGCCAGGATTTTTCGCGAGTTGGGGCCGGCGAGGATCTGGGTAGAGTATTCCTCCGTCCGGTCGGTCAGCTTGAATGCGGCGTCCTTCGGGATGCGCGACTTCAGCCATTCGAAATCATGCCACTGCGCCACCGCGGCGGTGATCAGCGTCATCAGGTTCTCGTCGTGGCGGACCACCGACATTTCGGTGACGATGCGGCCCTTGTCGTCGGCAAAATAGACGAGGCCGATGCGGCCGGGTTTCGGCACCAGGCCCGTGACCTGGAGGCTCAGCCATTCGGCGGCACCTGGACCATCGAGATTGAAACGGGAAAAGCCCGGCAGGTCCAGAATGCCGGCGGCATCGCGGACGGCGAGGCATTCTTGGCGCACACGATGCTGCCACGGCCCGTCGCGGCGGAAAGTCAGCGTGGCTTCTTCGGAGACGTCGTCACCGGGCTGCGCATACCAGGTGGCGCGTTCCCAGCCATTATAGGCATCGAACTGGGCGCCGAGTGCCTTGATGCGGCCGTGGAGCGGCGACAGCTTGCGGTCGCGCCCGGCGGGCCAGGCATGGCGCGGGAACTGGATGGCATATTCGTTGCCGTAGATTTCCATGCCCTTGGCAATGCAATAATCCGGAGCCGAGGCGAAGGCGGTGAAACGGCGCGGATCGCAGGACCACATATCCCATTCGGTCTGGCTGTCGGTCACCCATTCGGCCAGCACCTTGCCGGCGCCGCCGCCCTGGGCGATGCCGAAGGTGAAGACGCAGGCCTCGAAGGCGTTGGGCACGCCGGGCATCGGCCCGATCAGCGGGTTGCCGTCCGGCGCGTAGGGGATCGGCCCGTTGATGACCTTGGATAGGCCGGCGGTGCCGAGGATCGGCACGCGGGCGACAGCATCGGCCAGGTAATGTTCCAGCCGATCGAGATCGTCGGGAAACAGCTGGAACGAAAAGTCGTCGGGCATCGGGTCGTTGTGGCCGACCCAGTGGGCGCGGCAATTGCGCTCATAAGGGCCGAGATTCATGCCGTTCTTTTCCTGGCGCAGATAATAGGACGTATCGACGTCGCGCAGCAGCGGCAGCTTCTTGCCCTGTTCCTTCGACCACGCCGCCAGTTCGGGGATTTCCTCGAACAGGATATATTGATGGCTCATCACCATCATCGGCACCTCGCGGCCGAACATCCTGCCGATCTCGGCGGCTCGGTATCCGGCGGCGTTGACGACGATCTCGGAGCGGATCTCGCCTTGCGCCGTCTCGACCACCCACTCGTCGTTTTCTCGGCGCACGCCGGTGACCGGGCAGAAACGGATGATCTTCGCGCCCATGTCGCGGGCACCTTTAGCCAGCGCCTGGGTCAATTGCGCCGGGTCGATATCGCCGTCATTCGGATCGTAGAGCGCGCCTTTCAGCTCATGCGTCTCGATGAAGGGGTAACGACGCTTGATCTCGTCGAGCCCGACGACATCGATGTCCATGCCCTGGTAGCGGCCCATGCCCTTGGCGCGCTGGAATTCCTGCATGCGCTCCGCGCTATGGGCTAGCCTGAGCGAGCCGGTGACGTGGTAGTTCATGGGATAGCCGACCTCGTCGGCCAGCCGGCGATAGAGTTCGGTCGAATATCGCTGCATGTTCATCAGCGACCATGACGAGGAGAAAGTCGGCACGTTGCCGGCGGCATGCCAGGTCGAGCCGGAAGTCAGCTCGTTCTTCTCCAGAAGCACGCAGTCGATCCAGCCCGCTTTGGCGAGATGATAGAGCGAGGAGGCGCCGACGACACCGCCTCCGATGATCACAACGCGTGCCGTGGTCGGCAAACCGGCCATGTTCTTCTCCGACTATTTGTTTTGATGCATGTCGTTGTCCCAAAACCGCCACGCACTTTTGGGCGACATGCATTCGTTCAATAGACAGGCGGCGAAACCACCCAGATGACGACAGCCGGCTCGGCTCCAGGATTGCGCCAGCGGAATGGCTTGCCGTCAAAGCGGAAGGAGTCGCCTTCGCCAAGCCGGTGCCAGACGCCAGCAATTTCGATGTCGAAGCTGCCGGAAGCGACGTAGCCGGCTTCCTCGGTCGGCCGGCGCGCCTCGGTCTTCAGCTCGGCACCCGGGGCGAAGGCCGAACGCAGCATCTCGAAGCTACCGCCGAGATCGGGCGACAGCAGCTCCTCCACCAGGCCAGAATCGCTTGTGCCAAGCACGCGTCGGCTGCCGGCGCGCACGACCACGCCGCGCTCGGTCTCGACAGGCACGTCATGGCTGAAGAACAGGCTGACCGGCACGCCGAACAATTCCGCGAAGGCTCTGAGGTCGCCGAGCGACGGGATCGACAGGCCGCGCTCGACCTGGCTGACCCAGCCGACGGAGCGGCCGAGCTTGAGGCCGGTCTCGGCAAGCGTCAGTCCGCGCGCCTTGCGCAACGCGCGGATGTCGCCGGCCAGCAGCCGTTCGCTGCTGTCTTGTTCCGATCTGGCCGCGGTTGAGGGCAAAGCTGTCCCTGTTTCGGTGAAAAATTCCCAGCAAATTTCATGTGAAGGCACGTTTGTGAAAAAATCAAGAGGATTTTCATGCGCCCACAAGATTTACTTGCGCCATTTTGACGGTTCGGGCAAAGGCTCGGCGCACGCGGCGAGTGGGGCGTCCGGTCGAGGCGGATAGGCTTATCGGGCGTTCAAAAAGACGCGCAAGGATGCTCCATCACTTCTAGTCGGCGCATGATCCTTCCGGAGAATCGGGTTCGGGATCATACGCAAAGGGACGGCCATGCTGGAAAACAACTCCCGGATTGCGGCGGCGATCGTCGATGAGGCGATCACCTCGCGCCGATCGGTACGCGCCTTCTTGCCCGATATGATCGACGACGACACCATCCGCGATATTCTCGCCGTTGCCGCGCGCGCGCCCTCAGGCACCAACATGCAGCCCTGGAAGGTCTATGTGACCAAGGGGGAGGTCAAGCAGCGCATCACCGATGCCATCCTCAGCTCGGGCATCCGCGCCGAAAAGGCGGAGTGGGACGAATATCGCTACTATCCCGACCAGTTCTTCGAACCCTATCTGACGCGGCGGCGGGCCAACGGCTTCGGTCTCTACGGCGTGCTCGGCATCGGCCGGCGCGAGGTCGACAGGATGCGCGCGCAGCACGACCGCAACTTCATCTTCTTCGATGCGCCGGTCGGCATGATCTTCACCGTCGACCGGCGGCTGAACAAGGGGTCGTGGATCGACTACGGCATGTTCCTGCAAAACATCATGGTCGCGGCGCGGGGCAGGGGCCTGCACACCTGTCCGCAAGCTGCCTTCGCGCCCTATCACCGGCAGATCAGGCCGGTGCTCAACATTCCCGACGAGGAGATCGTCGTTTGCGGCATGGCGCTCGGCCATGAGGACACGTCCAAGCCCGAAAACGCATTCCGCACCGACCGCGCGCCGCTGGAAGAGTGGGTGACGTTCGCCAGCTAACGTGGCGACGCGCCGCCTGAGTTATTGCACGTCGTAGCCGACTTCCTCGCTGGCGTGGCAGAGTGCCTTCCAGAACGAGCGTGCGAACGAGCGGAACACGTAGATGTCGAACTGATCGGCCGCGGTGCGCTGGATCTGCGCGAAGACGTCGTGATGCATGGTCGAGCGGCCGGCGCCGATCGGGAAGGCCGGCAGCGCGAAGTCGATGGCGAAGAATTTCGCCAGCACCCACTCGGCCTTCGGCCCGGCGATACGGATCGCGGTGCGGCCGTGCGAAAGGTCGGTGACCGTACCGATGGCCGGAGTGACGACATCGGCAAAGGCCGTCGCCAATCCCTCGGCTTCATCGACAACCGTAAATTTTCCCGGCGCAAAGCCGAACACCGACCTGGCGCCGTTCGTCACACCGCCGCCGGCGCCGTCGGGCAAAGTCAGGCCGGTGACCGTATGGATGCCGGCCATCAACGTCTTCTCCTCGCCGGGCCAGGCGGCGAGCTGCAGAATCGACCCCGGCCTGGTTTCGGAGAGGATGATTTCGACGCCGTGCTCGAAATTGCCATGCGAGCCCGGATGCAGCACCGGCTCAAGCGGCGACT
Organism: Mesorhizobium sp. M0904; assembly: GCF_040319475.1. NCBI lineage: Bacteria > Pseudomonadati > Pseudomonadota > Alphaproteobacteria > Hyphomicrobiales > Phyllobacteriaceae > Mesorhizobium > Mesorhizobium sp. M0904. The sequence goes on from NZ_JAMYOC010000020.1 coordinate 86,754, forward strand.
GGCGTTCAACCATGCATGCGGCTCCCGTCCGGATCGAAGAAATGGTTGGAGACGATCTCGACCGGCCCGAACCGGTTGCGCAACGGGTCGGAAACGTAGGCACGCGAGCCGCGCCGCGCCTTGCCGCCCTTGACCAGGGCAAGCGCGATATATTTGCCGAGCGCCGGCGAATAGCAGCAGGCGGTGATGTGGCCAAGCGAGCCGTGGGGATTGGCTTCGTCAAGCTCCTCGACGATGTGTGCGCCCCCATTGAGCGGCTGGTTGTCGAGCGAAACAATACCGACGAGTTCCAGGCGGTCGGGTGCGATCAGCCCCTCGCGATCCATCATCGCCGAGCCGATGAACGGCTTCTTCTTCGACAGCATCCAGTCGAGATGCAGGTCGCGTGCCGTGGTACGGCCGTCGATCTCGGCACCGGTGACGTGGCCTTTCTCGATGCGCATGGTGCCCAGCGCCTCCAGCCCGTAGGTCACCAGCCCGAACGGCTTGCCGGCTTCGATGAGCGCCTCCCAGACATGGGTGCCGTAACCGGCGCCGGAATAGACCTCGAAGGCCATTTCGCCGGAGAAGGACAGCCGGCAGATCATCACCGGCACGCCGGCGATTTCGCCGTGGACGATGCCCATGAAGGGCAGGGCGGCATTGTCGACGGCGGTGCCGCTGACGCAAGCAGCCAATATCTGCCTTGCCTTCGGCCCGCCGATGGCGGCACCGGCCCATTGATCGGTCACGGAGGTGACGTGGACCTTCAGCTCCGGCCAGATCACGTCGAGGAAATACTCCAGATGCTGCATCACCTTGCCGGCATTGGCGGTCGTGGTGGTCATCAGGAAATCCTGCTCGCCGAGCCGCCATGTTGTGCCGTCGTCGAAGGCGAGACCGTCCTCGCGCAGCATCAGCCCGTAGCGCGCCTTGCCCACGGCCAGCGTCGAAAATATGTTGGTGTAGACGCGGTCAAGGAATTCCGCAGCGTCAGGGCCTTGCACGGCGATCTTGCCCAGTGTCGAGACGTCGACGATGCCGGCGCTCTCGCGCGTGGCTCTCGCTTCGCGCACATAGGCCTGCTCGATCGTCTCGCCGGGATGGCCGTAGATCATCGGCCGGTACCAGAGGCCGGCCGAATACATGGTGGCGCCGTTGGCGACGTGCCAGTCATGCATCGGCGTCAGCCGCTCGGGCTTCAGATCGCCGAAGCGTTCGGCGGCAAGCGAGCCGATCGATACCGCCGCAAAGGGCGGGCGAAAGCGCGTCGTGCCGACCTGCGGGATCGGCTTGCCCAGCGCCTCGGCCATTATGGCCAGGCCTGGTATGTTGGAACTCTTGCCCTGGTCGGTCGCCATGCCGAGCGTGGTGTAGCGCTTCAGATGCTCGACCGAGACGAAGCCTTCCCGATGCGCCAGCCGCACGTCGTCGGCCGTCACATCATGCTGGAAATCGACGAAGCTCTTTCCACTGGCCCTGATCTCGAACACCGGCGCCGGATCGGGATCGCCGAGAGCGGCTTCGACAACCGGCAAGGCCGCCGGCGTGCCGGTTCCGCCCGTCGCGGAAAAACCGGCGGCGCGGCCTTCGGCGATCGCCTCGGCGGTGGAGAAACTGCCGGTGAAGGCGCCGGCGCCGATCCATTGCCGTGTTGTAGGTTTCGGCGGCAGGAACGCTTGCAACGTTTCGTTCCATTCCGCCTTGGCGCCGGCCTGGCTGGCCAGATGGATGGTCGGCGACCAGCCGCCCGACATCAGCAGGCAATCGGCGTGGATGCTGCGCGCATCGCCGGAAAGCGCGCCCCTCGCCATATCGAAGCGCTGCACCTTGAAGCCGGACAGCGCCTTGCCGCCCTCGGTGGCGATCACCGCGTGGCCAGAAAAGATCTCGGCCTCGGTTTCGCCGGCCAGCTTGCGCATCTCGCTCGAAAGCTCAGGGCGTACGTCGACGATGGCGACGACCACGGCGCCGGCCTTCTTCAGCGCCAGGGCCGCGCGATAGGCGCTGTCATTGTTGGTGAACAGCCCGATCCTGTCGCCGGGCAGCACGCCATATTCATTGGCAAAACGTTCGGCCGCATGCGCCAGCATCACGCCTGGTCGATCATTGCCCGGAAAGACCAGCGGACGCTCCAGGGAGCCGGTGGCCAGCACCACCGACTTGGCGCGGATTGTCCAGTAGCGATGGCGGGGTTCGCCCTTGCCCGGCGTTTCCTTGTGGTCGGTGACGCGTTCGAGCGCAGCAAGCGTGTTGCCGTCATAATAGCCCCAGACCGTGGTGCGCGGCAGCAGGCGGACATTGTCACGGCCTTCGAGCTGGCCAGCGGCGCGCCCCGCCCAGTCGGCGGCCGGCATGCCATCGATCGTCTCGCCCGACCAATTGGCCGAGCCGCCGAAATGCGGCTCGAGCTCGGCCAGGATGACGCGTGCACCCTGATCGGAAGCAGCCCTGGCGGCCATCAGCCCGGCCGGGCCGGAGCCGACTACCAACACATCGCAAAACGCATTCATGCGTTCGTAGCGCGCCGTATCGGGAGCCGTGCCTGCCTTGCCCAGGCCGGCGGCACGGCGGATGAAATGCTCACAGAACATCCAGAAGCGCGTGCCCTTCAGCGGACCGATCACCGGTCCCATGAAGGTCTTGTAGTAGAAGCCGGCCGACAAAAGCTTGCCGCCGAGCTGGTTCACGGCACTGACGTCCCAGGCAAGTGAGGGGAAACGGTTCTGGCTGATTGCAGTCAGCCCGTCATAGATCTCGACCATGGTGGCGGGAATGTTCGGCTCGCGAACCTCGCCCCTCAACACGGTGACCAGCGCGTTAGGCTCCTCGACGCCGGCGGTCAGCACGCCGCGGGGACGGTGATATTTGAACGAACGCCCGAACAGGGTGACGCCGTTGGCCAGCAGCGCCGAAGCCAGCGTGTCGCCGGCGTGGCCGGTATAGGGCGCGCCGTCGAAGGTGAAACGAATGGTCCGCAGCCGGTCTATGAGGCCGCCGGCCTCGGTACGGCGCGGGCTCATGGCTTGTCCTCGGCCCGGTGCCGCGCAACCGAATTGTGATCGCCGCGCGCGAACGCGGTGCTGGAGATCTCGTGCGTCAGCGTGTTGCGCACGACCCTGAGATGGGCGCGGCAGCCGCCGGAATGCTGCCAGATCTCATTGTGGTCACCGGCCGGGTTCAGCCGGTCGTAGACATAAGCGTTCCAGGCGTCGAGATTCTGCGAGGCCGGCTGTGGGCGCTGGCGATTGCCGTCGCCCTGATAGGTGAATTCGATCACGTCGCGCGGGCCGCAATAGGGGCAGGTGATGAGCATGGATCTCTTAAACTTCTCGTTTGACCATGATCTTGTCCGAAAACCGGTTTCCACTTTTCGCTGACGCGGACCTGAGGTTCGGGATCATGGCCTAATGCAGCCGGGGCGTGGCGCCCTGGCCCTTGTCGTCGATCACCAGGCCACGATAGAAGCGGTCGAGCGTGAAGGCCGCGTTGAGATCGTGCGGCTCGTCCTTGGCAATGGTCCAGGCAAAGCACCAGCCGGAAGCCGGCGTCGCCTTGAAGCCGCCATAGCACCAGCCGCAGTTGAGATACATGCCCGGCAGCGGACCGGTGGTGATGATTGGCGAACCGTCCATAGACATGTCGCAGACGCCGCCCCATGAGCGCAGCATGCGGACACGGGCCAGCCCAGGGAACAGCGCCAGCATCTCGCTCATCACCTCATCGACGATCGGCAGGCTGCCGCGTTGGGCGTAGCTGTTGTAGCCGTCGAGATCGCCGCCATAGACAAGGCCGCCCTTATCCGATTGCGACATATAAAAATGGCCCATGCCGAAGGTCAGGACCGTATCGATGAACGGCTTTAGCGATTCCGTGACGAAGGCCTGCAGCACGTGGCTCTCGATCGGCATCGTCTCGATCCCGGCGAGCCGCATGACTTGCCCGGTGCTGCCGGCCACTGCGACGGCTACCTTCTTGGCGCGGATTTCGCCGCGCGTCGTCGTGACGCCGGTGATACGGTCGCCGTCGCGCAGGAAGCCGGTGACCTCGCAGTTTTCGATGATGTCGACGCCGCGGCGATCTGCACCGCGCGCATAGCCCCAGGCGACGGCATCGTGGCGGGCGGTGCCGGCGCGCCGCTGCATCAGGCCGCCGACAATCGGGAAGCGCGCGGTGGCCGAGACGTCCAGTGCCGGTACCAGGCGGGCGATCTCCGCCGTAGTCATTAGTTCGGCGTCGACGCCGAGATGGCGCATGGCGTTGCCGCGCCGGGCATAGTCGTCGAGCTGGGCGGGTGTGTGGGCGAGGTTCAGGCAGCCGCGCTGCGAGAACATGACGTTATAGTTCAGGTCGTGGGCCAGGTTCTCCCACAGCTTCATCGAATGCTCGTAAAAGCGCGTGTTGGCCGGCAGGAGATAATTGGAACGGACCGCCGTGGTGTTGCGGCCGACATTGCCGGAGCCGAGCCAGCCCTTCTCCAGCACCGCGACATTGGTGATGCCGTGCTCCTTGGCTAGGTAGTAAGCGGTCGACAGGCCATGGCCGCCGCCGCCGATGACGATCACGTCGTAGGACGCCTTCGGGTCGGGCTTGCGCCAGGCCGGCCTCCAATCCTTGTTTCCGGTCAGCGCGTTTTTGAGAAGCGAAAAGGCCGAATATTCCGCCATTCTTATTGTCATCCATTTCAGGCTTGGCGGCAGACTATAGAGCAGGTGGCCAACGCAAAGCCAAGATTGCGCCATCGCTTTTCGACTCCCCGACTTCGATTGACCGACTCCGATTGGCCGAGTTCGATTGGCCGACTTCGAAAAACGAGACGCCTGGGGTGACTTGCCCCGTGATATGAGCCTCTTTATCAAGGACGTGCTTCAAAACTGCCGATGCCGCCCGCGAGTCACCAGAAAAAACATGTTCTTTCGTTTACTCCGCCTGGTCTTGATTCTTGCGCTTGTCGTCTCGGCGCCGCCGTCGTTCGTTGCAATGGCGCAGGCACTCGGGCAGGGCGCCGCCGGGTTGATCGCAGACCAGCAGAAGGTCATCCAGAGTCTGACCGCCAAAACCGACGGTCTCGAGAAGAAGATACAGCAGGACGGCCAAGACGATGCCACCCTGGTGGAAATCCGTCTGCAATTGGAGGATCTGTCGCGGGCGGCGCTCACCAGCGCGCTAGCGTTCCGCTCGCGTCTCGGCGATATCAACGATCGGATTGAGGTGCTGGGACCTCCGCCGGCCGCGGGCCAGCCGGCCGAGCCAGACATCGTAACCGGTGAACGCCAGGCCTTGGCTTCCGAAAAAGCCGAGATCAACGCCGTTATTGCCAGCGCGCAGAACCTGTCGATCCGCATCAGTGGGCTGATCGAGAAGATCGGCAACATGCGCAGCGAGCTGTTTCGCAATGTGCTTACCAAGCGCTACGTGCTGTCCGATGCGCTCAGCCCCGAAGTCTTTTCCGACGCCAACGCTGAGTTTTCCGGCTTCTATAAGGCGGTCTCGTCCTGGCTGAGCTTCGCCTTCAAGTTCAAGTTCCAGGCCATTCTTGCCGCGACTTTGATGGCGCTCGCATTCGCTGCAGTGCTTTTTATCGGCGGCCGACGCCTGTTCGGCCGCGTCTTCGAAGCGGATCCCTCCGTCGAGGACCCCTCCTATCTCAGCCGGCTGTCGGTGGCGTTCTGGTCGACATTGCTGCCGACGCTGGCGGTCGGCGCCTTCCTTGTCTCGACGATCTTCTTCTTCAATTATTACAACGTTTTACGCGGTGACATCGGCATCTTCCTGAATTCGCTGGTTGCCGTTGTCGCGGTGGTGTTCTGCGTCAACCGCCTGACCAACGCAGCGCTCGAGCCCCGACTGCCGAACTGGCGTCTGATCCCGGTCGAAACCGGCCCGGCGCGCTGGCTGGTGCGGCTGACGACCGCTATGGCCGTCGCCATCGGCATCAACTATTTCCTGTCGGTCGTGAACGACAAGATGGGCTCGCCACTGTCGCTGACCATCGCCAGAAGCTTCATCGCCACCATCATCGTCGGCATCATCCTGATCCTGATGGGCTTGCTGAAGCCGTTCAAGGCTCCCGACGGAAGCTGGCGCCCATGGCCGGCGTGGCTGCGCTACACCGCCATCGCGCTAGGCCTTTTCACCATCGCATCGGCACTGCTTGGCTATATCGGCCTTGCAATTTTCGTCTCGCTGCAGGTCGTAGTCACCGGCACGATCCTGGTCACCGCCTATATCGGTTTCCTGTCGGCGCGGGCGATCGGCGAGGAAGGCGGGTTCGCCAAAACTTCGATCGGGCGCTGGCTAGCGGCCAATTCAAGCTACGAAGAGACCGCCCTCGACCAGCTCGGGCTTGTCGTCAGCGCCGCCATCAACATCATGATTGTGCTGGTGTTCCTGCCGCTGATCCTGTTGATGTGGGGTTTCCAGCCCGGCGACATCCAGGCCTGGGCCTACAAGCTGGCGACCGGCCTCACCATCGGTTCGGTGACGATCTCGGTCACCGGCATTCTCACCGGCGTCGTCGTCTTCATTATCGGCTATTTCCTCACGCGCTGGTTCCAGGGCTGGCTCGACGGCTCGGTGATGGCGCGCGGCCGGGTCGACACCGGCGTGCGCAATTCGATCCGGCTGGCGGTCGGTTATGCCGGCGTCGCGGTCGCGGCACTGGTCGGCATCTCGGCGGCTGGTATTGACCTCTCCAATCTTGCGCTGGTCGCCGGCGCCCTGTCCCTCGGCATCGGTTTCGGCCTGCAAAATGTCGTCTCGAATTTCGTGTCGGGCCTGATCCTGCTGGCCGAGCGGCCGTTCAAGGTCGGCGACTGGATCGTCGCCGGCGACATCAGCGGCACGGTCAAGAAGATCAGCGTGCGCGCCACCGAGATCGAAACGTTTCAACGGCAATCGGTGATCCTGCCCAATTCAAACCTGATCAACAATGCGGTCGGCAACTGGACGCACCGCAACAAGCTCGGCCGCATCGACATCAAGGTCGGCGTTGCCTATGGCAGCGACGTCAAGCACGTGCATGGCGTCCTGTTGGAGATCGCACGCAGCCATCCGCTGGTGCTGAAGAACCCGGAACCCTTTGTGTTGTTTTCCAATTTCGGCCCGGCCGCGCTCGAATTCGAGATCCGCGTGTTCCTGGCAGACGTTCTTAGTGGCAATATCGTCCAGAACGACATCCGCTTTGCCATCTTCGATGTGTTCGCCGACCAGCATATCGAAATTCCGTCGACACCGCGCGCCGTCGTCGAGACCAAAAAGCACGAGGCGTGGCCGATCGACGACGACAAGATCGAAGTCGAATTCGCCGAACGGGAACAAGCAAAAGCTCTAGCGGCGGTCGAGGCGAAACGTCTCGCCAAGTCGGGACGCAAGGTACGAAAGCCAGATCCTGACTAGCAGCGTGCCTTCAAGTCTTCGGAAATCAATTGCGGCATGAATGCGGCATTCAGTTGCTGTTCAGCTTGCATTGCATATAAGCTCACCTGCAAACGGCGAGAATGCCTTGCGAAATGCAACAGAGGCGGTGGCAACACCGATACTGCAAAATGTGGAAGTCTCTCGTCGCCGCCATCGCTTTTCTGGCCGTGGGCGGTTCGGCCCATGCCGCCAGCGCGGTCAACAAGGACGCCGAGACCCGCACGCTGATCGTGACGGAAGGCGGCGGCAAGACCGAGCTGGCGCTGGCCGCCGGCGAAACCGTGGAATTTTGCCCGAGCGGCTGTTTTGTTACCTTGCCGAATGGCGACCTCGAGGCGCTGACGGGTTCGGAAACCGTCGAGATCTCGGGCGGCGTCGCGCGCATCAAGTAAAGTCGACGCCATGATTTTTGAAGGCCGGGCAAACGCCCGGCCTTTTATTTACTTCCAGTAATCGGCGATGAAGGTATTCAATTTTCTTCGAAGCTGCGCAGAACGGGCTCTAGCAGCGCTTTCGTACCGAGCAGGGCGAAGGCGTAGGACCAACTGCATTCGACGAGCTGGTGGCGCGGGCTTTTTTGGCGATGTCGCAAACAGGCTGCAAGCGCGCCGCCGCGCCGACCTATAGTCTGCTCGCAATAGCATCTTGGAGTCGCGGGCAATGGCAGGGTTTCCGGAAAAGGCGAAGGTCGTCATCGTAGGGCTGGGCGGCATCGTCGGCGCATCGGTCGCCCATCACCTGATCGAGCGCGGATGGGACGATATTGTCGGCATCGACAAATCGGGCATCCCGACGGATATCGGCTCGACGGCGCACGCCTCCGACTTCTGCTACACGACCAGCCATGATTTCCTGTCGTGCTGGACGACGCTCTATTCCATCGATTTCTACGAAAAGATGGGTCATTACGCCCGCATCGGCGGCCTCGAGGTCGCACGCGTCGGAGACGACGCCCGCATGGCGGAAATCAAGCGCAAGATCGCCTCGGCGAAGGCCTTCGGCACACGCGCCCGCCTGATCGATCCCGCCGAAATCAAGGAAAAATTCCCGCTGATCGAAGAACAGATGGTACAGGGCGGCCTGTGGGATCCCGATGCCGGCCTCGTCATCCCGCGTTCGCAGACAGTCGCCGGCAAGCTGGTCGACCAGGCGGAAGCCTCGGGCAAACTCAAGGCGTTTGCCAACACCTCGGCCAGGTCGCTCGTCATCGACAACGGCCGCATCAAGGGCGTGGTGACCGACCGCGGCACCATCCAGGCCGACTACGTCGTGGTCTGCACGGGCATCTGGGGGCGGCTGATCGCGGAAATGGCGGGCGAGGACCTGCCGGTCATGCCGATCGACCACCCGCTCACCTTCTTCGGGCCGTACACCGAGTTCGCCGGCACCGGCAAGGAGATCGGCTGGCCGCTGCTGCGCGACCAGGGTAATTCGGCCTATATGCGCGATACCGGCGATCCCAAGACCGCCGAAGGCGGGCAGATCGAATGGGGTTATTACGAAGAGACCAATCCGCGCCTTTGCCATCCGCGCGATATTCTCGAGAAAAACGAGGCACGGCTTTCGCCCTCGCAGCGCGATCTCGACATGGAGCAGATCCTGGCGCCGCTCGAGCGGGCCATGGAACTGACGCCGATCCTGGGCGAGCTGGGCTACAATGAGAGCCATTCCTTCAACGGGCTGCTGCAGGTGACGGCGGACGGCGGTCCTTCGATGGGCGAAAGCCAGAAGGTGAGGGGCCTCTGGTATGCCGTGGCGATCTGGGTCAAGGACGGTCCCGGCATGGGCAAGCTCGTCGCCGACTGGATGACAGACGGCCGCACGGCGATCGACCATCACGCCATCGACTATTCGCGCTTCTATCCGCACCAGACGAAAGAGCAGTTCATCTGGGACCGCTGCACTGAAACGGCGATGAAGGTCTACAATCCGGCGGTCCATCCGCGCGAGCCCTTCTCCAAGGCTCGCAATGTCCGCCGCTCGCCGTTCTGGGAGCGCGAGAAGGAACTCGGCGGCTATTTCATGGAGCTCGGCGGCTGGGAGCGCGCCCATGGCTACGCCGCCAACGAGCATCTGCTCGAGAAATACGGCAACCGGGTGCCGGTGCGCCAAAACGAATGGGATAACCGCCACTTCTGGCGCGTCTCGAACGCCGAGCATCTCGCCATGAGCGAGGATTGCGGCATCGTCAACCTGTCGCATTTCGCCATGTACGACGTCGAAGGCCCGGACAATGTCGCGCTGATGGAATGGCTGTGCGCGGCGAAGATCGGCGGCGACGGCAATATCGGCAAGGGCATCTATACCCATTTCCTCGACGAGGCAGGCATGGTGCGCGCCGACCTGACCGTCATCCGCATGGCCGACCGCTGCCGCGTCATCGACGGCGCCGATGCCGGGCCGCGCGACTTCCAGTACATGCGCCGGACGGCAGAAGACAAAGGCTTCGACGTTACCGTCACCGACGTGACCGAGAAGTACGTGACCATCGGCATCTGGGGTCCGAACGCGCGGGCGACATTGAGCAAGTGCGTGGAAAACCCCGACGGGCTGACGCCGGAGAATTTTCCCTTTGCCGCGATCAAGCCCGTCAGGATCGCCGGCAAGGACGTGACCGCCTTCCGCATCTCCTATGTCGGCGAGCAAGGGTGGGAACTGCACATGCGCTACGAGGACGGCCTCGCTGTCTGGGACGCGCTGCGGTCGACCGGCGTGATGGCCTTTGGCGTCGAGACCTATGCCAACAGCCGCCGTATGGAGAAGAGCCTGCGTCTGCAAAACGCGGATCTGTTGACCGAATATAATCTGCTGGAAGCCGACCTTGCCCGACCGAAGGTCAAGGAGCCCGATTTCTGCGGCAAGGCAAAGCATCTGGAATATCGCGCCCGGGTGCACCAGCCGGCCATGCTTTGCACGCTTATCATGACGGACAATACCGATTCCAACGGCGTTCCCCGCTATCCGGTCGGCACGATGCCGGTGATGGACCCGCAAACCGGTGAGACGCTCGTCGACGAGCTCGGCCGCCGCTCCTTCACGACCTCGGTGGCCTACGGTCCGACCCTCGGCAAGAACATCGCGCTCGCCTACCTTCCCTGGGCGTATTGCCAGGAGGGCCGCAAGCTGAACGTCGAATATTTCGGCGAGAAATACCCGGTCGAAGTGGCCGCCGTCGGCTACAGGCCGCTCTACGACCCGGAGAACCTCAATCCGCGCAGCTAAGCATCGGGACGGTCGCAAAAATGTGACCGAATGAGCCCGGCTCTCCACCGGGCTTTCTCTTTGTCGATCGGCGATTTTCGCTTAACGTGCGGCATGTCTGGTTTTGCCCGTGCAAGACATTTCGTCTCGGGTGCCGCCGCGCTGGCGTCGGTGCTATGGCCGGCGGCAATCTCCCGCGCCGCCGAGCCGGTCGATGTCGAACTGGTGCTGGCAGTCGACGTATCCTTGTCCATGTCGCCGGACGAGCTCGAAATCCAGCGTCATGGCTATGCGGCGGCGCTGACGCATGACGATGTCCTGCAGGCAATCGGCGAAGGCGCTCATGGCAAGATTGCCGTCACCTATGTCGAATGGGCTGGCGCGACCTGGCAGCAGGTCGTCGTGCCGTGGACGGTGATCGCCAATCGTGCCGACGCCGAGCGGCTGGCAGCGCAGCTTTCCGCTCATCCGCCGGCCAGTGCCAGGCGCACCTCGATCTCCGGCGCGCTGGAATTCGCCAGCGATCTCTTTGCCGAAAGCGGCTTCCAGGGCGTCAAGCGGGTGATCGACATTTCGGGTGACGGCCCCAACAACCAGGGCGCACCTGTCGATATCACCCGCGACGCCGTGATCAAGCAGGGCATCACCGTCAACGGCCTGCCGCTGATGACCAGGGGCGGGTTCACCAGCGCCTACGATGTCAACAATCTCGACCGCTACTACAGCGACTGCGTCATCGGCGGGCCGGGCTCCTTCATGATTCCGGTCAATGACTGGACGCAGTTTCCGGAGGCCATCCGCCGCAAGCTGGTGCTGGAGCTTGCCGGTCCGGCCTGGCCGCAGCGAGCGGCGGAAGAGGCGGCGCATCCGCCATTGGTGCTGGCACAGGACATCCCCGTCACCGACTGCCTGGTCGGCGAAAAAATGTGGCGCGACCGCAGCTGGATGTACAACACCCGTTAATGGCGAAGTTTGCTGCCGGTGGTGACATGCCGCAGTGCAGCATCTGCTTCATTGACAAGCCTGTGCGCGTCTGTGAGACAATTCTCCATCCGAACAAAAAAGGGGAACCGACATGAACAGGATCGGAATTCTTGCAGCAAGCTTGACGCTTGCCGTCGGATTGTCCGCGCCGGCCACCGCCGCTACATCGGTCAGCATCGGCATCAGTGGATGGACCGGCTTTGCGCCGCTGACGCTCGCCAAGCAGGCCGGCATCTTCGAAAAGCACGGCCTCGACGTCACCTTGAAGAAGGTGCCGCAAGCCAGTCGGCCCCTCGCCATCGCCAGCGACGACCTGCAATGCGCCGCCACTACGGTCGAGACCTGGCTGGTCTGGAACGCTAACGGCGTGACGACCAAGCAGATATTCCAGCTCGACAAGTCCTACGGCGCCGACGGCATCGTCGCCCGCAACGACATCAAGACCGTCGCCGATCTCAAGGGTAAGTCGGTCGCGTCCTCGGCGCCGGGCACGTCGCCCTATTTCATGCTGGCCTGGGTGCTCAACAAGAACGGCATGTCGACCAAGGACGTGACGGACGTCAACCTGGAGCCGGACGCGGCGGCGCAGGCGTTTCTCGCCGGACAGAACGATGCGGCGGTCACCTATGAGCCGTTCATCTCGGCGGTGCGCGAAAAGTCCGACCAGGGCCATATCCTTGTGACCACTCTCGATTATCCGATGGTGCTCGACACGGTCGGCTGCACGCCGGAGTTCCTCAAGGCCAATCCGGATGCGGCCAAGGCGCTTGCCGACAGCTATTTCGAGGCACTTGACCTGATAAAGAGCGACCCGGCGAAATCCTACGAGACGATGGGCGCCGACGTGAAGCAGTCGGCCAAGGAATTCGAAGAGTCGGCAAAATACCTGAAATGGGCCGACAAGGCTGAAAACAAGCAGTTCTTCACCAAGGAATTCCAGGACTTTTCCAAGACCGCCGGCGAGCTTCTGCTGCAGATGGGCTTGATCAAGGAAGCGCCCGACGTATCGACATTGGCCGACACCAGCGCCGTCGCCGACTAACCGGCAGGATTGTCGCCCGGCGGCGGCGCGTGCGCCGCCGCTTTTTCATTCCGATCAGAGGACGGTCGAAGATGCCGCGCCCCTTGCATCCGGTCTCGCCGGGCATTCGAACCGTGCTCGGCATTTCGTTCTTCGTGCTGTTCGTGGCGTTCTGGGCGTGGATCACGCTTGGCGGCCACGTCAATCGCATTTTCCTTGCCGATCCGCTGTCGATGGTGAGAGACGGTTGGCGGCTGCTGGTCGAGGACCGCTTCTGGCTCGACATCCTTATCACCATCTGGCGCGTCTTCGGCGGGTTCCTGATGGCGGCCATCGTTGCCGTGCCGCTTGGCATCGTGATGGGTGCCTGGAAGCCCGTGGAGGCGTTCCTGGAGCCGTTCGTCTCCTTCGCCCGCTATCTGCCGGCATCGGCCTTCATCCCGCTGCTCATTCTGTGGGCGGGCGTTGGCGAGCTCGAAAAACTACTGGTGATCTTCGTCGGCTCGGTGTTCCAGATCATCCTGATCATCGCGGTCAAGGTCGGCGGCACACGGCGCGACCTGGTCGAGGCGGCCTACACGCTTGGCTCGTCCGACAACGGCATCGTGCGGCGCGTGATCATGCCGGCCAATGCGCCCGAGATCGCCGAAACCCTGCGCCTGGTGCTCGGTTGGGCCTGGACCTATGTCATCGTCGCCGAGCTGATCGGCTCGTCGTCGGGCATCGGCTACATGATCATCAACAGCCAGTCGCGGCTGGCGACAGGGCAGATCATCTTCGGCATCATTGTCATCGGCCTGATCGGGCTGTTGTCCGATTTCGCCTTCAAGTCGCTCAACCGTTGGCTGTTTCCATGGAGCCTGGCGTGAGCAAGCTGGTCATCGAAGGCGTCTCGCGCACCTTCACTGGTGTCGGCGGTGGGCAGCCGGTCAAGGCGCTGATGCCGATCGATCTGGCGGTCGCCGCCAACGACTTCATCACCATCCTGGGGCCATCCGGCTGTGGAAAGTCGACGCTGCTCAGGATCGTCGCCGGCCTCGAAGCGCCGAGTGGGGGACGTGTTATGCTCGACGGCAGGGTGGTGGACCGGCCCGGTCCAGACCGCGGCATGGTTTTCCAGTCCTATACGCTGTTTCCGTGGCTGACGGTCGCCGAGAACATCGGCTTCGGCCTGCGCGAACGTGGAATGGCCGAGCACGAGCGCAGCGAAATCGTCGCTTCTTACGTCGATCTCGTCGGGCTGAGAGGTTTTGAAAACCATTGGCCGAAGCAGCTTTCCGGCGGCATGCAGCAGCGCACCGCGATTGCCAGGGCACTGGCCAACGATCCGGAGATCCTGCTGCTCGACGAGCCGTTCGGCGCACTCGACAACCAGACCCGAGGGCTGATGCAGGAGCTGCTTCTCGGCATATGGGAGCGCCGGCAAAAAACGGTGCTGTTCGTCACCCACGACATCGAAGAGGCGATCTTCATGGCGTCGCGCGTGGTGGTGATGACGGCGCGGCCCGGCCGCATCAAGTCGGACGTTGCCGTCGACCTGCCGCATCCGCGCCACTACACGCTGAAGACCAGCCCGGAATTTTCGGCGCTGAAGGCGCGGCTGACGGAAGACATCCGCGTCGAGGCGATGCGCACGGCGCAGGTATAGTCGGGTCAGCAAGGCGCCTGAACGGCTCAGAGACTTCGTAAGTCCTTGATAAGTACGTATAGATGCAGCGGGTCCGTCGGCGATTGCACGAATCCGTAGCGCTCGTAAAACGTGCGGGCGCCGTCGTTCTTGGCGTGGACGACGACCGCGCGGATGCCTGCAATATCGGCCGCCTGCAAACAGCGCAGAACGGCATCGCGCAACAGTCCGCCGCCGACGCCTTTGCCTTGCCAGTCCAGACTGACCGCAAGACGCGCCAGCAGCATTACAGGCACCGGATGGCGTGCGAGACCTTTTGTCAATCGTTCGGGCGCACCCTCATGTTTAACCTCACCAACGACCAGGGTATAAAAGCCGATCACAGCCTCGCCAGAGAGACCAATGTAGGTCTGCGAAGCATTGGCTTGCTGGTTTTGGAATGCATAGCGTACGAGAAAGCGATTGAGCGGTTCTTCACCGCAGTCGAACATGTCCACCAAATGCTTGCGGGCCAGTTTCTCGATCTGGAATTCGCTCACGCTGGATCGCGACCGGAAAAGATGCTTGGTTCGTTCAATAGGCGCTTGAGGCGGGGGAGATCACGCGTTGGCGCGTCGAGCGCTGCCATGAACGCGACCCATTTTTCGGCGTCGAGATGGAAGCTGCGCCGGTCGGCTAATGTTTCTTCGGCTCGCGCAAGCGCGCTTTCAAGCACGAAATCGCTGAGCGAACGGCGTTCAGTCGCGGCGGCGGTTGCGAGTGTACGCTTTGCCTGGGGGGTAAGGCGCAAGTCCAGTTTTTCCGATCTGGTGGTTCTGGTCGTCATTGATACCTCTCGATTGAAGGATACCACATGTCGCCAGACAATGTCATGACAATTTCGGCCGCCCGCGAAACGTGCCCGATCAAGCCGCCAGAAGCTGCTTGCGGTCGACGCGTTCCTGTTGCGGCGAGCGGGCGTACAACTCGCGATAGCATTTGGAGAAATGCGAGGCGGAAACAAAGCCGCAGGCGACCGCCACTTCGACGACCGGCAACGACGACTGGATCAGCAGGTGCCGGGCGCGGTCGAGGCGGATCTCCAGATAGTAACGGGCAGGGGAGCGCCCCATCTCGGTGCGGAACAGGCGCTCGATCTGCCGGCGCGACAGGTCGACATGGTCAGCGATCTCGATCAGCGAGAGCGGCTCGGAGAGATTGGCTTCCATCAGCTCGATAATGGTCAGCACCTTGGAATTCTGCACGCCAAGGCGGGCGCGCAGCGGCAGGCGCTGGCGGTCGGTCGGGCTGCGCACGCGATCGGTCAGCACCTGCTCGCAGACACGGTTGACGAGGCTCTCGTCGAAATCGTCGCCGATCAGCTTCAGCATCATATCGAGGGCGGCGGTGCCGCCGGCGCAGGTGTAGATGTTCTGGTCGATCTCGAAGAGGTCGGCGAAGACATTGGCCTTGGGGAACGCCTCGGAAAAGCCCGGCAGGTTCTCCCAATGGATGGCACAGCGCTTGTTGGACAACAGGCCTGCTGCGGCCAGGATATGCGCGCCGGTACACAGGCCGCCGACGGCAACGCCACGATTGTACTCCTCGCGCAACCAGGCAAAGGCCGATTTGTTCTGGTAGCGCTCGACATTTATGCCGCTGCAGACGATGGCCATGTTCGGCCGGTCCGGTCCGGACATTTTCTTGCGCTCTTCCTCCAGCGAGGTGTTGACGGCGCATTCGACACCGTTCGAGGCGCGCACTGGCTTGCCGTCGATACTGGCGAGCCGCCAGCGATAGGCTTCATAGCCGAGCATGCGGTTGGCCGAACGCAACGGATCGAGCGCCGTCGCGAAGGCGATCATGGTGAAATCGGGGACCAGGAAGAATACAAACGATCGCCGGATCGGGTGCTTTACGACGTTCACGGGTAGATCCTCACGCTGCAATGGCGCGAACAGGATGTCGCGATTAGCATAGCGACATCAGGAAAGACGTTTCCTGTCAATTGGCTAGATGGCAACGGAGCGACTTTATTTGCGACACGGGTCGCAAATGGGCAATCGCTGTGCGGCGAAGGACGTGACAGGCCGCCGGATCGACCACCGAGCCTACGCAGTCTGCGCACACGAAAACGCCGCCTCGGCAAAACCAGGCGGCGCTGGATCGACTTCGAAGCAGCGCTGGGCTGCTTCCGCCAGGATTGCTGTCTCAGGCGACGAAGCCGAGGCGCGCGGCAGCCATGGCCCCGGTCTGGCCGGGCATGGTGTTGGCCAGGCGCTGGCGCTCGAGCGCGGTCGTCAGGTTCATTTCGCGGCGGGCAAAGAGGCGGGCAAAAAGCTTCATGATCATCTCCATTCAGTTGCTCAGACGGGTCGCCTTCGCTTGATGGAGTGGGGCAGCTCGTTTGTTGATGATGATATAGGCTTACGTGAGGGGAAACTAAATCGCAAAAGCGAAGCACTTGATATGAAAAGCGACACGGAATGCGACAAATTTGGGCAACCTGCCCAGGATTTTCGATTATTTACAATGTGTTGATTGCCAGTGCGGGCTGCTATGCGACTTGCTCATATGCGGCATGCGACGGCGACATGGCTCGGGGAAAATCATTTGAATACAAACAAAAAGGCCTGCCGGGCTGATCTGCGCGGCAGGCCTCAGCTGTTGATACACACGGTTTACTTTGCTCCAGCCCAAGATCCCACACCATGGCGAGTGCCGGTCTTGGCATCGGCAGCTTCGGGCCAGCCGATATCCTTCTGCAGTTCAATCGGCAGCGCGCGGATGGCTCGTTCCGTCTGGTAGCGGGCACGGGCCTCGCTGAACTCGGTCGCGATCCGACCGATGGATGACAGGATAGACATCTCATTCTCCTTCGCGTTGGGCCGGGATTGTCCCGGCGCTTGCAGCGTCAGGCGGTACACCGGGTTTGTTTCAGCTTCATTTCGTGTCGATTGCAGGTCCGTGTCATGGTTGTTTCGGGACCACTTCGATGCGTCCTGCCTTCGATGGAGTTGACTATCCTCCCAAACTGATGTTCAATCAAACGAAATGGAATGATGGTTTGCATCAGAAAAATTGAAGGTCGCTTGCCATGAACGCCCCACTCAATCATCCGCTGCCGCTGCTCGATCTCGACGTTCTGCGCACTTTCGTTGCAATCGCCGAGACCGGCAGCTTCACCACTGCGGCCAATGCGGTCTTCCGCACGCCGTCGGCTGTCTCCATGCAGATCAAGAAGCTGGAGGACATTCTCGGCCGCTCGGTGTTCGCGCGCGACGCCCGTTCGGTGACGCTGACCACCGATGGCGAGATGCTGCTCGGCTACGCGCGCCGGCTGCTGTCGATCAATCGCGAGGTGGTGTCGAAGTTCATCATTCCAGACATTGTCGGGGTGGTGCGGCTCGGCTCGCCGGACGATTATGGCGAACGTGTGCTGCCGCATGTGCTGAAGCGATTCGCACAGTCGCATCCTTCCATCGCGGTCGACGTCACCATCGACCAGAGCGTCAACCTGCGCCGTCGCATGGACGATCGGGCACTCGACATCACGCTGCTCACCAACTCATACAAGACCAGCGCGATCGGCGCCGAAGTACTGCTCACCGAGCCTATCGTCTGGGCCGGTGCCAAGGGGGGCTGTGCGCATCTGCGCGAGCCGCTGCCGGTCTCCTTGTGGGAAGAAGGCTGCGCCTGGCGGGCGGGTGCATTGGAGGCACTTGGCCGCGAGGGCCGCAACTACCGTATCGCCTATATGAGCGCGCACACGGCCGGCCAGCGCGCCGCGATCATGGCGGATCTAGCAGTCGCGCCGCTGCCGAAATCGTTCCTCGGCAGTGATATGGTCGAGCTGTGCCCGAAGGACGGCATGCCAGACATCGGCACCTACAACCTCGCCATGGTGGTGACGCCGGACGCCAGCGCGCCGGTGAAGGCAGTCGCCGACCATATCCGCGCGACGTTTGAGATGTTCAGGGAAACTGGGAAGTTCTGAGCCAAACTACGACCTGAGCGGCGCAACCAGATCGCGAGGGGTTCCGTCGCGGTCTGGCCTTTGCAGCGACAACTCTCCTGCCTTGGCATGATAACTGTCAGTTTCGTTGGTCAAGAACGCAACGATGCTGTCCCGCGCGCGCCGCGCCTCCGGCATGTCGATCAACGGCCAGACATGGAACATGCCTTGCTCGTGGACGACCTCTATTTCGACGCCGGCCGCGCGCGCCTTTTCCGCGAAGATCAGATTGTCGGGGGTGAGCAGATCGCGTGAACCGGTCAGCAGCAGCGTTTTGGGCAGCACCGACAGGTCGCCGTAAACCGGGCTGATGCGCCAGTCGGTGGGATCTATGCCGGCGCTGTAAAGCCGGATCGCCTCGCGGCCGCCGGCAATGCCCAGCCACGGATCGTTGCGTTCGGCCTCATACATTTCTGGGTTGGCGAGCGACACGTCGAGGCCGGGCGAAATCAGCACGTGGCGTGATGGCAAGGGCAGGCCGTCTTGCGCAGCCATCATGGTCAGCACGACAGCCATGTTTCCGCCGGCGGAATCGCCCATGAAGATGATGTCATTTGCCCTGGTTTCGCCGAACATCTGGCGGTAGACGGCGCCGACCATACCGAACATCGCGTGGAAATCGTGTTCGGGAGCAATGGGATAGATCGGCACGGTGATGCCGAACCCGAGGCGGTCGGCCATGTCGGCGATCAGCCGCCAATGATAGGGGGTGATTTCAAAGACGTAAGCGCCGCCGTGCAGGTAGAGAATCCGCCTCCGCTCACCAGCCTTGGGCGCGATCTCGTAGACGGGAAAGCCGTTGATCGTGCGGGTTGTGATCTCGAGGCGCGACCGCAGCGACGCAGGCGGCCGATGGTTTTCCGTCTTGCGCGCATAGGCGATCCAGCGCTGCAGGTTCTCCGGGCTGGAAAACGCCTTCTTACGGCTGTACCTGAGCACGAACGAAACGACGTGGCTTTTGAGACTGGGCATGCAGATACACGGACTTCGGCTGAGCCGACTAAGAGAACCCCCGACTATTTTGAAGATTGTGTCGCCACCAAAAAAGTCAATATTTATGCAATCTCAACACGGTGGTTTGACTCCAGCTGGCGATAAAGCCTTCGGTCCATGAAGTCGCCAGCCCACCTGGGCAGCTCAGCGCCGCGGCGGGAGTGCGGCGCGCAGCCAATTGCTGGGTGCAGCCGGAGCCGCATTGCGGCCCCGGCGAATACCAAGCAGCTTGCATTTGTCGATGAAGTTCATCCGCGCTGCATGCCCCAGCCGACCGACCGCTGCCTTTCGGTTGAACGCGGCGACACCGGCCAGCCAATGTCCTTCTGGATCTCAGGCGGCAAGCTGTTGAGGATGCGCAGCGACTTGCGCGCTTCGCGTGTTTTCTTGAAGGCCGCACCATAGCGGCCGAGGCTTCCGAACATCGACATCTTGATCTCCTTTGGAGCGTTGCGGTGGCCGAAAACTGTTTCTGCCTGCCGTTCGATGCCGGTTAAATGCTCCGCACATGTATCTGGCGGATTTCACGAAAACGCAATTTCGTTTCCAGATCGGCGCGATCTGGAAACATTTGCATACAAATGAAAATTGAAAGGCTGACAGCCGAGCGGAGGCGAGTCATCCCCGCCCGCGCCGCGCGGCGTGGCCTTCGCGCGAACGCCGCCGCGGGGCAGCGTCGCCGGCAATGCCGTCTTCGCTCACCGTCTTGCGCGGCGGCAGTTTCACCGCCGCCGACAGCTTGGGGAACGGGTCGACCTTATTTGGGAGCGCCATGGCATAAACGAAATGTTCCTGGAATTTCGGCTCCAGCGCCGTCTCGATCTTCTCGATCCTGCTGACGGTTTCCTCGATCTCGCGGCGATAGCCGCGGTTCAGGAGCGCCATTCGGGCGCCGGCGCCGGCCGCATTGCCGACGGCCGAGACCTTGTCGAGGTCGCAATCCGGGATCAGGCCCAGCACCATTGCGTATTTCGGATCGATGAACGAGCCGAACGCACCGGCAAAATGGATACGGTCGACATGTTCGGTGTGCTGCTTTTCCATCAAAAGCTTGGTTCCGGCATAAAGCGCCGCCTTGGCAAGCTGGATGGCGCGCACGTCGGTCTGGGTAATGGTGATCTTGGGCTCGCCTTCCTTCAGCACATAGGAGAAGGTGCGGCCATTGGCGACAACGCGAGGCGAGTGGCCGCTCAGCGATCCATCGACGACGCCGTCCTCGGAAATGATGCCGGCGAGGTACATCTCGGCGACCACCTCGATGATGCCGGAGCCGCAAATACCAGTGACGCCGGTCGCCTGCACACTGTCGAGGAAGCCCGGCTCGTCGGACCAGAGTTCCGAGCCGATGACGCGGTATTTCGGCTCCAGCGTTTCGGGATCGATACGGACGCGCTCGATTGCACCCGGTGCGGCGCGCTGGCCACCGGAGATTTCCGCACCCTCGAAGGCCGGGCCGGTTGGCGAGGAGGCCGCCACGACCCGCTGGCGATTGCCGAGCACGATCTCGGCATTGGTACCGACATCGACGATCAGCATCATCTCGTCCTGCCGGTGCGGGCCTTCCGACAACGTCACTGCAGCCGCATCAGCGCCGACATGGCCGGCAATGCAAGGCAGCATGTAAAGCCTGGCGCCCTGGTTGAGTTTCAAGCCGATATCCGATGCCTTAATGTGCACGGCGCCGGAGACGGCTAGCGCGAAGGGAGCGCCGCCGAGCTCGGTCGGATCGATGCCGAGGAACAGATGATGCATGATCGGATTACCGACGAAAACGGAATCCAGGATATCGTTACGCTGGACGTTGCCTTCGGCGCAGACCTTGTCGACGAGGCCCGAAATGGCCTCGCGCACGGCGACCGTCATGCCTTCGCGGCCGTCCGGGTTCATCATCACGTAAGAGACGCGGCTCATCAGATCCTCGCCGAAGCGGATCTGCGGATTGGAGGTGCCCGACGAGGCGGCGACCCGACCCGACAGCAACGACACCAGATGCATGGCGATCGTGGTCGAGCCGATATCGCAGGCAAGCCCGTACGCCTCGTTCTTCAGGCCAGGCCACAGAGCGATGACCCGCGCGGTCTCGCTGTCGGTGTCCTTGTGGATGGCGGCCGTCGCGGCCCAGTTGCCTTTGCGCAAAATGCCTTGCACCTGCGGCAACAGATGGAAATCGAAATCGAGGCTCTTGAGGCCCCAGTCCTTCATCAGCGCGATCTTCAGACGGTCGAGGTCGCCGAGCGGCTTGTGCATGTCGGGTTCTTCGATCTCGACATAGCACATGCGGATAGCCGCATCGCGGGCGATGACCCTGGTATCGGCGTCCTTGCGGATAGTCTGCGCGTTAATAACGGTGTCCTGCGGCACGTCGACGACGAGATCGCCGAGGATCTGTGCCGAGCAGGACAGGCGGCGCCGCTCGGGGAGCCCGCGAACGCGCTCGTAGCGCTCTTCCTTGGCGCCCTTGGGCGAGAGGTGATCGTTGGAGGAGACGATCTTGTGCTTGGCGAAATTGCCTTCCTGCACCTCGATCTGGCAACGCCCGCAAGTGGCACGCCCGCCGCACACGCTCTCGACGTAGACACCAAGCTGGCGCGCGGCATCCAGAACCGGCGTGCCGACCGGAAACCGCCCGCGCTTGCCCGACGGCATGAACAGCACGAGCGGATCAGTGATGTTGACGGGAGAGTTCATTCGTTCCAGACTTTACTTTCTACGCTGCTCGGGTCTTGGCTACGGCAGCGATGCCGCGGTGTTTCGGTTCCTCCCCAGTCGTAAACCCATATCGTGTCGGCCAAGCCATGGCTCAACCCCGGGCCATCCGAGCTTCGCGGCCGCCGCGCCTGCGTCCGCCATTGCCATTGCCATCGCCCGGCGCGTTGACCTGCGTCCGGGCGGCAACGGCCTGGCCGCCTTCAGCAGGCTTGTAGTCCTTGTATGTCCTGATCCAGTTGGTGCAGTTCTCGTCGGTGCCGTTCAGCACGTTGGCGCCGCGCACCGCTTCCATTTCCTGCGGCCGCACCGGGTTCATGATCGCCGAGGTCATGCCTGCGCCGATCACCATCGGGATGAAGGCGGCGTTGATGCCATGACGGTGCGGCAGGCCGAACGAGATGTTGGAGAGGCCGCAGGTGGTGTTGACCTTGAGCTCCTCGCGCAGCCGGCGTAGCAAGGCAAATACCTGGCGGCCGGCATCGCCAAGCGCGCCGATCGGCATGACCAGCGGGTCGACGACCACGTCATGCGCCGGAATGCCGAAGTCGGCACAGCGCTGAACGATCTTCTTGGCGACGGCAAAGCGCACATCGGGGTCCATCGAAATACCGGTCTCGTCGTTGGAAATGGCGACGACCGGAACGTTGTATTTCTTGATCAGCGGCAGGATGGCTTCGAGCTTTTCCTCCTCGCCGGTGACGGAATTGACCAGCGGCCGGCCCTTGGCGACCTTCAGCGCCGCTTCGATCGCGGCGGTCACCGAGGAGTCGATCGACAGCGGCAGATCGACCAGGCCCTGCACGATCTCCAGCGTCTGCACCAGCAGCGCCGGCTCGGTGGAGTTGGGGTCGACTGCGGTGACGCCGGCGTTGACGTCGAGCATGGTCGCGCCGCAGGCGGCCTGCTCCAGCGCATCCTTGATGACGGTCTCAAAATTGCCGGCGATCATTTCGGCGGCGAGCTTTTTGCGGCCGGTCGGATTGATGCGCTCGCCGATCACGCAGAAGGGCTGATCGAAGCCGATGATGATTTCTCGTGTCGCCGATGCGACGATGGTGCGGGTCATGAAATCTCTCCATCGTGATATAAAGAGTTCTTTATATCGTTATCTGTTTGTGATCAAGCGAATGCTGACGATTCGCGCTGTCAATGCGCGGTTTTGACCATGTCGACCTGGGTTTCGGTGAGGTCGTCATGCAGTATGTGGTCGAGCCGGTCGGCAACGAGCTGGTCGTCGCGGCGGATTTCGCGCTTCCATGGCCGGCGGCCCTTCAGCACGCCGGATTCGTCGACGATCTCGGCGACGTATTCTTCCTGGCGATAGGCCATCACATGAACGCCGGACACACCGGGAATTTCCTTCACCTCATTGATGATGTCGATGCAGAGCTGCTTACCTTCCTTCTTCTGATCCTGAGCGCCTTCCAGGCGCTTGACGATCTGATCGGGAATGTGAATGCCCGGCACGTTGGAGCGGATCCATTTGGCCGTCTTGGCCGAGGCCAGCGGCCCGACGCCGCACAGGATGAAGCATTTCTCGGTATAGCCGAGATCGCGGACCTTCTGCATGTAGGTACGGAACATCGGCACGTCGAAGCAATACTGGCTCTGCACGAACTGCGCGCCGGCAGCGATCTTCTTGCCAAGCCGATAGGGCCGGAAATCGATCGGCGGCGCGAACGGGTTGATGGCCGCGCCAAGGAAAAGCTGCGGCGGGGTCGTCAATTTGCGGCCGGACAGGAATTTTCCGTTGTCGCGCATGATACGGCAGGTTTCGAGCAGCGACATGCAGTCGAGATCGAACACCGGCTTGGCGCCGGGCTGGTCGCCGGCCTGCACGCCGTCGCCGGTCAGGCAGAGCATATTGGCGACGCCCATCGCAGCACCCCCAAGCACGTCGCCCTGGATGGCGATGCGGTTCCGGTCGCGGCAGGCGATCTGCATGATCGGGGCATAGCCCATGCGGGTCAGGAGGGCGCAGATGCCGACCGACGACATGTGGCAGTTGGCGCCGGAAGCGTCGACGGCATTGATGGCGTCGACCCAGCCGTCGAAAATCCTGGCGCGGTTGTAGACGTCTTCCGGATCGGCGCTGTCGGGCGGATTGAGCTCGGTCGTCACTGCGAATTCGCCGCGTCTCAATACGCGCTCCAGGCGACCACGCGAGGTGTGGCCGGGCAGGGGATCGAGCGGCAAATGGATGCCGGCCGGATTCTCGTCGGGCTGGCGGCCAATCATGCCGACGCTCCAGTGTTGGTAATGTTCCGGGCCGCATCGCGGGCGGCCGCCGCCTGCGCGGTGACGCGCAGCCACGCGGAGGTCTCGCGCAAGGATTGGTCGACCGGTTTCTGCACCTCCAAAATCCTGTCGCCATGCACCATGTTCCGCGAGCCTTCCCAGGCCTTAACCCAGACGCAGGGCATATCAGGCTCGACCTCGCAATTGCCGTTGGCGCGGACACCGCCACAAGGGCCGTTGCGCAATTGCTTAGGGCAGTTCATCGGGCACGACATGCCGGTCGAGGAAAGGATGCACTGGCCGCACATGCGGCAGTCGAACATGAAACCCTTGACGCGCTTTTCGACGAATTTCACCGGTCCTTCGACGCGGCTGTAGCCGATGCCCTTCCAAAGCGGGTGGAGGAGCAGAAACATGTCGGCGAATTTGGCGTAAAACCATTCGAGCAACCGCGAATGCCGGACCGACCAAAGCCGCACTGCAAACGAACGCTGCACGCGCCGCTGCGGCGACACGTCGGCCGGCTTGTAGTCGGATTTCGGCGCCGCCTTCCTGACGATGGTCGCCTGCGTCAGGCCGGTCTGAGCCGTCGTCGCCGGCATTGATTGGGGATCAGACATTTTCTTTGCCGCCCGCCTTGACCAGAGCTATCAGCCGCTCGCGGTCGTATTTCGCATCGATTTCCTGAAGAGCCTTCTCCGCCTCGGCTTCAAGATCGTCACCGACTAGGATGGGTTCTGCCTTGCGCCATTCGGCAAGATAGTCGTCGGTGCCGCCGGCGCCGGTGCGCATGGCGCACATGTCGATCGCCTCGGTGAAGCGCAGCGGCAGTTCGCGCTTGGCGTTCTGCCGGCCCTTTTTGACGATGACCTGGGCGGGGATGTCGCGCCAGTAGACGACGATCAGATCGGCCATGAATTCCTGCTCCTGCAGAGCGCCGCGCGTCCAATCGAACGCACAAACGATGCTCTACCATCTAACTCCGCTGCATCGTGCCCTCCAAAGATCGATTCCGATGTTTTGGGCCAATGCAGTGGTTTCGAGCATTGCCGGAAGCGCTGTTGGGCTGCTTGTTATGGGACGACGCGGGGGCCTTCAAAAGCGACGCAATCGACGGCCGCGGTTGAAAGCGGAGTCTTTCAGCACAGGTCAGCCGGCGCGGCCATCGAAGCTGCCGACCAGCTTCCTGTGGAAACGCACGTAACCTCGTTCGGTCGTGCCTAGATGCTCCGCGACGATCTCATGGAAGCGCGGCAGGCGGTGGAAGGGAACGGCCGGATAGGAATGGTGCTCCGAATGGTATGGCATGTTCCAGGCCACGAAGCGCACCAGCCTGTTGGTGAAGGTGGTGCGGGTGTTCTCGAGCATGTTGGCGACATGCGGGCACAACGCGTGCTCGGCCAGCAGGTAGGCCCGCAAAAACGGCTGTCCTACCAGCACCGGCACGATCCAGACCCACAACAGCAGCGCCGACTGTATGGTGAGAGATGCGGCCAGCAACACCGCATAACCGATAAGGAACAGCCGTGCTTCGGCAACCACCTTGCCGCGACTCTTTTCCGGTACGAAGCCGTCGCGATTGCGGCCAGCCGCATTGGTTGCGACCACGCGGCCCATGGCGATCCAATAGGGGCCGCCCGACAGATAGCGCAGATATTGGCTGACGGTCTCCGGCTTCGGCGCCCTCAGTTCGGGGTCGTTTTCGGGGTCGTGCGTATGGCGGTGATGGGCGAAATGGAAATAGCGGAACCATGCCGGCGGCAGCAGGATCAGGAAGCCGGCCACGGCGGCAACAGCGCGATTGAGCCACGCCGTCCTGAACGCCGTTTCATGGATGGTCTCGTGCAGCGGCGTGAAGAAGAAGACGATCAGGATTCCCTGCGGCAAGACGAGAAGCGGCCAGAACGGGATGCGGGCGGCGATCAACGCGCCCAGCAGGATAACCAGCCCGCCATGGGCGGCCAGCCGGAAAATGCCTGGCCGGTCAAGCCTGGCGGTGAGGTCGCGACGGTCCTCGACCGAAAGGCCGGCAATGATGGTGCGGTGATCGATGTCGCTCATGATGCAATGTTAGCGGCGGGTGGGCATCCGGTAAATCGGCGCGTCACCAGACGCCGTTCGTTATCCCGGTCCAGAGATAGGACCAGACCGTCGGGTGATACCATTGTTTCGAAGGCAGGCCGGGCTCGACCGTGCCGAGCTTGCCGGCCAGCGCATCTCTGACCGCCTCGACGCAGATGTCGCGCGAGAACGCCGCCTGCCGCAACGCGTAGCTTGAAATTGTGTCGCCCGGCTGCGGTTTTGCCGGGTCAGCATCATCGTGCCGAGTTGACCGATGGCCGAGGCCCAGCCTTGCCGTCGCGCCCGTCCGAGAAGCAATTGCTTTTTGGATTCAGGTGCTTCGAGGATAACACTGACCGGCCCGAGTTGATCGGCGACCGCGTTGACGATCGCCCAGATATGCGAGCCGCCTTCGGTGACGACGACGATCGGTCGTTGGTTTGGTTTCGACCGTGCCATGGTTCGCGACCTCCGCAAAGACCTGTTCTTTGCGCGCGAATGCTAGGCTGACCGGGTTAACCCTTGGTGATCGGGGCTCAGGGCTTGAGTTCGAGGATGTCGAGCTTCGATTCGTAATAGGGCGCCGGGAACTCGATGCGCCATTCGCTGGCGCTGTTGCGGAAGGCATAGCCGACCTGATCGCTTTCCGGGCCGCTGCCGTAGGGCTTTGCCGGATCGTCGTTGACGTAGAAGGAACCAAGATAGATCGCGCGTTTCTCGCCATCGTCGAAGAAGCGGCCCTTGGTGCGCTGCGAGCCGGTGATCTTTTCCAGTCTCCAGCCTGAACCGTCGTCGCTCACCTTGCATTTGAACCAGCCATAGATGACGAGCGGGCTCAATCCGCCAGCCTTGATGGTGCGGCATTGCCAGTTGCCGGTCAGGTCGTTGTCGGAGAAGGAAACCAGCGGCTTTGCCAGCAAGGCGTCGAGCTGCTTGACCTCGGCTGGATCGCCGGCCTTCGCCTCGTCAAGCGCTGCCTTGCGCGTCTCGCCATATTTGTCGAGCCGCGCCTTGTCGGCAGCCGTTATCAACTTCTGCACCTCGCCGTCGGCGAACGCGGGCATGGTCAAGCAGAGAACAGTTGCTGCGGCAAACATGAGGCGAGCGATCATCGGTGGCGTTTCCCTGTTGATGGCTGGAGCAGCCCGTTTTCTTGTCTGACGCATACCTTAATGTTTTGCCACGTTCTGTCATCCGTGCTTGGGCATCGACAGCGGAAACGAGGTGGAAAGAATGCGGATCCTGCTGACGGGATCGTCGGGCTGGCTAGGCAGCGCCTTGGCACCGCGCCTGCGGGCCCTCGGCCATGACGTCACCGGCCTCGATCCCGTTCCGTCTTCGGAAACTCCAATCGTCGGCTCAGTCGCCGATCGCGACCTGGTCATGCAGGCGGTCGAGGAGAACCGCATCGAGGCCATCATCCACAGCGGCGCGCTGCACAAGCCCGACATCGAACGTTATCGCAACGAGGATTTCGTCGAGACGAATGTGCG
Organism: Mesorhizobium sp. M0904; assembly: GCF_040319475.1. NCBI lineage: Bacteria > Pseudomonadati > Pseudomonadota > Alphaproteobacteria > Hyphomicrobiales > Phyllobacteriaceae > Mesorhizobium > Mesorhizobium sp. M0904. The sequence goes on from NZ_JAMYOC010000020.1 coordinate 114,473, forward strand.
CGGCACGCTCAACCTGCTCGATGCGGCCGCTGCATTCGCGGTTCAGCGCTTCGTGTTTACGTCGACGACATCGCTGATGATTTCCGAGGCCATACGCGCCGGTTTCACGGGAAGCGCGCGCAAGGCGGCATGGCTGACGGACGACATTTCGCCGGAGCCACGCAACATCTATGGCGTCACCAAGCTTGCCGCGGAACATCTTTGTCGCCTTTACCAGCTCCAGTTCGGCCTTCCGTCGATCGTACTGCGCACCGCTCGGTTCTTTCCCGAAGCAGACGATATGGCGCACGTGATCGAACAGTCGGACGCCAACACCAAAGCCAATGAGCTTTTGTTTCGCCGGCTGACGGTGGAGGATGCTGCCGATGCCCATATCGCTGCCTTGGAGAAAGCACCGCAATTGGGCTTCGACATCTTCATCATTTCGGCACCGACACCGTTCCAGCCCGAGGATTGCGCGGCATTGATCGCCGATGCACCCTCGGTCGTCGCACGCTATTTTCCGGATTATCCGGCACTCTACGCGAAGAAAGGCTGGACGATTTTTTCGTCGATCGACCGGGTCTACGATGCGTCGCGAGCGAGGGACCGGCTGGGTTTCGTCTGCAAGACGAGCTTTGCCGATGTGCTCGCCGGGCTCGAAGCTGAAGAAGGCCTTGCCTAGAAGTACCGTCAAGCCAGGATTGCAGCGCTGGCCAGTTCCTTCGTCAGGTCACCATAGCCGGTCGAGCGCCGCTCATAGGCGAGACCGAGCATTTTCGCCGCCTTTTCGGCGACCTTGTCGAGTTCCGGGTCGTCAGTCTGAGCGATATAGATCAGCTTCTCGTAGTTGCCGAAATAGTCCTTGATCAGCTCCGGGTGCTTGTCCAGGCCGAGCGGCTTCATGAAGAAGGCATCGAATTGCCGGCAGAGGAAATCGGTCATGTAGAACGACATCATGTCATCATCGGCGACCTTCGCATAGGTATCCATGCCCTGGTAGAAAGCAAAGCAATGCGGCCCGGCCATGCGCTCGACGCCATGCTTCTCGCAGATCCGATCGAGCAAGCCACCCGTGCCGCAATCGGCATAGCCGACGAAGATGTGTCTGTAGCCGTCGGTCTTGGCCTTCTCGATTGCCTTGTCCATGGCCGGCGCGATGCGGTCCGGATAGAAGTGGAACTCCGCTGGCAGGCAGGTCAGGTCGAGATGGTCGAGCCCAAGCTGCTCCTTGACCGCCAAAACCTCGCGCGCAATCATCCCGCAGGCGATGACGAGCAGCCTGTCGCCCTGATCGGATTGTTGTTTTCGCGCGGTAGTCATGGAACCAGTCTAATCCATCTTCGTTGCTGTCCAGCGAATTTATATGCTGAGGGAGACACCATTCATGAAATTGTTCCGCGTTGCGCCAATCGCTATTCTCGCCTGCGCCTTGGCTGTTTCGGCCTGCGCCAACACGGTGCGCGGCGTCGGTAAGGATATCAAATCCACTGCTAAAGCTGTTGACGATACCGTCAAGAAACCCTGATCCGCACGGCTCTAAACATTTGGGAATAAAAAAGCCGCACTGCAAGGCGCGGCTTTTCTCGTTGGTGCCGGACTTATTGACCTCAGGCCGAAGCGCGGACGTTGTGCTTGCGCTTCATGAAGTCCTTGGCGGTCTCGACCGCCACCGCGGCGTCGCGGCAATAGGCGTCGGCACCGACGGCTTTGCCGAATTCCTCGTTGAGCGGCGCACCGCCGACCAGCACAACATAGTCGTCGCGAATGCCCTTTTCCTTCATCGTATCGATGACGACCTTCATGTAAGGCATGGTCGTCGTCAGTAGCGCTGACATGCCGATAATGTCGGGCTGGTGCTTTTCGATGGCATCGAGATATTTTTCGACCGCATTGTTGATGCCGAGGTCAATGACATCGAAGCCGGCGCCTTCCATCATCATGCCGACCAGGTTCTTGCCGATATCGTGGATGTCGCCCTTGACGGTGCCGATCACCATCTTGCCCTGCTTTGGCGCGCCAGTGGCGACAAGCAGCGGACGCAGGATGAACATGCCGGCCTTCATCGCGTTGGCCGACAGCAGCACTTCGGGAACGAACAGGATGCCATCGCGGAAATCCTCACCGACGATGCGCATGCCTTCGACCAGAGCCTCGGTCAGCACCTTGTAAGGCGCCCAGCCGCGCTCGAGAAGGATATTGGTGCCTTCCTCGATTTCTTCCTTCAACCCGTCATAAAGATCGTCGTGCATCTGCTGCACCAACTCGTCGTCGGAGAGTTCCGAAAGGATGATCTCGTCGTCGGCCATTTTTTCTCAGGCTCCTTGCCGGCTACAACTATCGCGGCAGCTTAAAAAATATCGCGCCAATACCTAACCCGCATGGGCCGGTTGTCCATAGCTGATTTGCGACTTCCCGCAAAACGAAAGCGACCGTAAATCTCTTGGAATTCTTGTCGATTTTGCGACAGGCGTTGGCGCTGGCGGGCCGTTTCGAATAGGGTGCATGGCTACGATCCGGCCAGAGACCGCAATATGCGGCCGCAAACGGATTTCAGGCCGGTACAAGAGCCCGGCCGGAGTAAATCAAGGCCAGAACGAAAGCCAGGGAAGAACGATTATGAGTGAGAACGCGCCGGTCGATCAGGAAGCGTCAAACGCGCGGCGCGGACGCGCTGCCAGCGGTGGCGCCGCAGCCCGACGGGCTGCACGTTCGGGCGGCGGCCCCGGCACACAGCTCACCTATATCAAGCGCAAGATCAACGTCTATGAAGTGCTGGACGAGGAAGGGCTGGCGCTGATCGAAAAGAACACCGACACGGTGCTGGAGGAGATCGGCATCATCTTCCGCGACGACGCCGAGGCGCTAAAGCTTTGGAAAGAGGCGGGCGCCGACGTCAAGGGCGAGCGGGTGCATTTCCCCAAGGGCCTCTGCCGCTCGCTGTTGAAGACCGCTCCGTCCGTCTACACCCAGCACGCTCGCAACGGCGAGCGCTCGGTGCAGATCGGCGGCAACGCGACAGTGTTCGCGCCAGTCTATGGACCGCCCTTCGTGCGCGATCTCGACGGCGTCAGGCGCTATGCGACGATCGAGGATTTCCGGAATTTCGTGAAACTCGCCTATATGGCGCCGTCGATCCACCATTCGGGCGGCACGGTTTGCGAGCCGGTCGACGTGCCGGTCAACAAACGGCATCTCGACATGGTCTACAGCCATATCAAATATTCGGACAAGCCGTTCATGGGCTCGGTGACCGCGCCCGAGCGCGCCGAAGACACGGTGGCGATGGCCAAGATCGTGTTTGGTGACGATTTCGTCGAGAACAACACGGTGCTGACCAGCCTGATCAATGCCAACTCGCCGATGGTCTTCGACGAGACCATGCTGGGAGCGCTGAAGGTCTATTCGCGCCACAATCAGGCCTGTATCGTCACGCCGTTCATCCTTGCCGGTGCGATGAGCCCGGTGACGGTCGCCGGCACGCTGACACAGGTTTTGGCCGAGGTTCTGGCCGGGGCGTCGTTCACACAGCTGATCCGGCCGGGTGCGCCGGTGCTGTTCGGCACCTTCGCCTCGTCGATCTCGATGCAGTCGGGCGCGCCGACTTTCGGCACGCCGGAGCCGTCGCTGGTCTCGTATGGCGCCGCACAGCTTGCCCGCAGGCTCGGCCTGCCGTTCCGCACCGGCGGTTCGCTCTGTGCTTCAAAAATCCCCGATGCGCAGGCCGCCTACGAGAGCGCCAACACGCTGAACTCGACGATCCTCGCCGGCACCAATTTCGTGCTGCATTCGGCCGGCTGGCTCGAGGGCGGTCTCGCCTCCTGCTACGAAAAGTTCATGATGGATATCGACCAGCTCGGCATGACGCAGAAGTTCTCCGAAGGCGTCGACCTGTCGGAAAACGGCCAGGCGATGGACGCCATCCGCCAGGTTGGCCCGGGCAGCCATTATCTCGGCTGCGATCACACCCAGGCCAATTTCCAGACGGCATTCTATCGTTCCAACATTGCCGACAACAATTCTTACGAGCAATGGCTGGCCGAAGGCGAAAAAACCGCCCCGCAGCGCGCCAACGAGCTCGCCCGCCGCTGGCTGGAAAGCTACGAGGCGCCGCATCTCGATCCGGGTATCGACGACGGGCTGAAGGACTTCATTGCCAGGAAGAAGGCGTCGATGGCCGACGCCTTCACCTGAAAGGAGCCCGAATCAGGCGGGGCTAAAGTCGCCAACATCATCCACAAGGAAGTCTGGCGGAGCGCCTTCTCCGACCCGGACAAGAAGGGATGATCCTCGAGCGCAGCATGGTCGAAACCATCGCGGCGGCACTTTCCGCACACGGTCTCGTGCTTCGCGGCGGCTTCAATTTTGCAGGCGCTGAGAAGGCGCCTTCCGATCTCTCCGGCGCTACCGCCAAATCCGTCCTGCTGGTGGGGCAGGCGGGTGCCGCACCTTGGCCGCACTTTATGCACTGGTTGGAGAAACGGTCACAGCCGATCGACGATCCGCTCGACAGATGGTCGCGCGAAGTGATCGGCGCGGTGGCCGGAAAATTAGGGGCGCGCGCTGTGTCGCCGTCCGACAGGCCTTATCTGCCATTCCAGCAATGGGCGATGCGTGCGGAGGGGTTGAAGCCGTCACCGCTCGGCATTCTCATGCATCCGCAATATGGGCTCTGGCATGCCTATCGCGGCGCGCTGCTGTTCGAAGACGAAATTGCGCTCCAAGAACCCCGCGACATGATTCACCTTTGCGACACATGTCTGGAAAAACCCTGCCTGAAATCCTGTCCGGTAGAGGCTTATTCTGCGGATGGTTTTGCACATGAAGCCTGTCTGGCGCATGTGCGCGGGCAAAACGGCGAGCCCTGCCGGACCGGCGGCTGCCTTGATCGCAACGCCTGTCCTTACTGCACCGACTATCGCTATCCGGCCGAAGTTCAGGCCTTTCACATGGCAGCTTCGCGCGTCTGTAGCGTCGCCGAATGCCGCACGAAATCTTGAAGCAGATCGCCTCACTACAGCTTGCGGCGACGGTCACCGCCGGTATCTATCGCACGTCGGGCCGGTCGGCATTGTCGGCTGCTGCATGGGTGGAGCGCGGGCACTGAACGCAGCGGCCAGCTATCCCGGCCGCATCGTTGCCGCGGCCAGTTTCCACGGCGGCAATCTGGCTGGTGACGCCGCCGACAGTCCGCACCGGAAGGCCGCTTCGCTCAAGGCAAGGGTTTATATCGGTACGGCCGGCACTGATCGCAGCTTTCCGCCCGCGCAAGCCGCGCGGCTGGCCGAAGCGCTGCGCGCGGCCGAGGTCGACCATGTCATCGAGAACTATGCCGGCATGGCGCACGGCTGGTGCGTGCCGGACCACAGCGCCTTCGATGCAGCCGGCGCCGAGCGCCACTGGAAGCGGCTGACGACGCTGTTCGCGGAGACGCTCGGTCAGGGCACGCCAACCGTTACGACGTGACGGCGCGCCAGAAAATTCTTTCCATCGCCCCAAGGAACAGCCATTAGCCTTCGTCCAACAGGCAATGATGGCGATGATGCTGGACGAAAGCGAAGCCTCCGACGCTGAACTGATCGGGCGGGCGAAGGGCGGAGATCGGGGTGCTTTCGGCAAGTTGCTCGAAAGGCACTACGGTTTCGTCTATCGCGCCGCCTATCGCTGGTGCGGGAAAAAGGCCGACGCCGAGGATATCGCCCAAGAAGTCTGCGTCCGGCTTGGCCGGGCGATCCGCGACTATCATGGCAGCGGCGTCTTCACGACATGGCTCTACGCTATGACGCTGAATGCGGCGCGCGACATGATGCGCAAGACCGCCCGCGAGACGGTCAAGACCGATGCCTATGGCGCCTATGTCCTGATTTCGGGGGAAATCTCGGCTGAGCCGGAAGACCCGGCCGAGGCGCTCTGGGCGGCGGTGCGCAAGCTGCCGGACAAGCAGCGCGACGCGGTGCTGCTGGTCTATGGCGAAGGGCTGAGCCATGCAGCCGCCGCCGAGGCGATGGCGATCTCGGAGACGACGGTTTCCTGGCACATCCATGAAGCGAAGAAACGGCTGAAGACGCTGATGCGTTCAGCCGGGGAAGTGTGACCATGGTCGACGACAACGAACTCAACAAACTGCGCGACATCGCGGCACCGGCGCCGGACGCGGACGCAAAGGCGCGTGCCCTCCAGGCCGCGCTGCGCGCCTATGACATGGAAGAAAAAACTTTACCGGCCGCCCAAGGATCGGCAAGCGGGCTTCGTCTCACAGAGCGAGCACAAAGGCTCTGGAGCGAAATCATGCAAAAGAAACTCTTCGCCACGCCGGCCATCGCCGGGCTCGTTGCCCTGCCGATCGCCGGATACGCTGCCATGTACATGCTTGGGGAATCCACATTCAGCGGGCCCGAATTCGGCGGGGACGACAAGATCACCGAGACACTGGCCGACAAGCCGGCGGCCGTCAAACCGCCGGTCGTGGCCGAAGCAGACAAGCAGAAGAAGGCGGACGCCGACAGCGAAAGCCGTAACGCCGGCGAGGCGCTTGTGGCGCCGACATCGCCGCCGAAAGCGGAATCGACCGCAGTCGGCGGGTTGACCCAGCAGGACGTGCTCACCCGCAATGCTCCCGAACCGGCGCAGAGTGGCGAGTTTGTGCTGAATGGCGGCACCAGCACCGCGGCTCCGGCCGTCGATGGCGGCGCGCGGGTCGGACGCATGCCTGGCACGGTTGCCGAGCCCAAGCTGATGGCACAGCAGCCTGCCGCTGCGCCGGCCGACCAGATGCTGCCGCAAGAGGAAAACCGCGATCGCATCGAGAATTTCAAGACCAATCCGGTGCATGCCGCGCTGGAAGATCCGGTCTCGACGTTCTCTATCGATGTCGACACCGCTTCCTATTCCTTCGTGCGGCGCTCGCTGAAGGAAGGTTTTATTCCGCAAGCCGATACGGTGCGCGTCGAGGAGATGGTCAACTACTTCCCCTATGACTGGAAAGGCCCGGACTCCACCTCGACGCCGTTCAACTCGACCGTCAGCGTCATGCCGACGCCATGGAACGAACACACCAAGCTGATGCACGTCGCCATCAAGGGCTTCGACGTGAAGCCGGCCGAGCAGCCCAAGGCCAATCTGGTCTTCCTGATCGATGTGTCGGGCTCGATGAACGAGCAGGACAAGCTGCCGCTCCTGCAGTCGGCCTTCCGACTGCTGGTCAACAAGCTGAGACCTGACGACACGGTCTCGATCGTCACCTATGCGGGCGATGCCGGTACCGTGCTGGAGCCCACCAAGGCTTCGGAAAAGGACAAGATCCTCGCTGCCATCGACAATCTGACATCGGGCGGCTCGACGGCAGGCGAGGCCGGCATCAGGCAAGCCTACCGGCTGGCGCAGAAATCCTTCGTCAAGGACGGCATCAATCGGGTGATGCTCGCCACCGACGGTGATTTCAATGTCGGCCAGACCGACGACGACGATCTGAAGCGGCTGATCGAAAAGGAGCGCAAGACAGGCGTATTCCTGTCGGTGTTCGGCTTCGGCCGCGACAATCTGAACGATCAGATGATGCAGACCATCGCCCAGAACGGCAATGGCACCGCTGCCTATATCGATACGTTGGCGGAGGCCGAGAAGGTACTGGTCGAGGATGCCTCCTCGACACTGTTCACCATCGCCAAGGACGTGAAGATCCAGGTCGAGTTCAACCCGAACAAGGTTTCGGAGTACCGGCTGATCGGCTACGAGACCCGCGCCTTGAATCGCGAGGATTTCAACAATGACCGGGTCGACGCCGGCGAGATCGGCTCAGGCCATTCGGTCACAGCGATCTACGAAATCACGCCTAAGGGCAGCGGCGGCGAACAGATTGATCAACTGCGCTATGGCCAGGCCTCGGTGAACAATGGCGGTGTTGCCAATGCCGACGAATATGCCTTCGTCAAGATCCGCTACAAGCTGCCGAACGAGGACACTTCAAAGCTGATCACCACGCCAGTGACGTCAGCCAACGAGGTGGCGTCGTTCGACCAGGCCAGCACCGACCAGCGTTTTTCCGTTGCCGTTGCTGCCTTCGGCCAGAAGCTGCGCGACGAGGATGCGACCGCGAAGTTCGGCTACGACAAGATCATGCAGATTGCCACCGCCGCCAGAGGACCCGACCCGTTTGGATACCGGTCCGAGTTCCTCTCGCTTGTGCGCCTTGCCTCGGCGCTCGGCGGTAACCGGTAGTGGCAATGACCGCCGGTTTCTTTCAGATGGGATCGTTCTGATAGGGGGAGCCGGCCTACGGGCGGGTGAGGCAGGCCGGCGAGGGAAACCTTGCCGGCCTTTTTTTCGCGGCCGCACTGCTTCGCGCGGACCATGTCGCAGACGAAAGCGTCAGGCGCGTCCGCGGCGCCGCTCGCGGCGGGCTTCGCTGGTCTCGGCGACGTTGACCGTAGCCTGCTTGTTGCGCATCGGGCCGATGCGTTCGACGATCTGCTCGACGGTCGGGCGATCCGACTTGGTGTGCGCATCGAGCGCCTTGCGCATGGCGGCAAGGTGCTGGAACGAGGTACCGCAGCAGCCGCCGACGATCTTGGCGCCGGCATCGACGGCTAGGCGCACATAATCGGCCATCAGCTCGGGCGTGCCCGAATAGTAGATCTCGGCACCGCGAAATTCGGGAATGCCGCAATTGCCCTTGACGATCACCGTTGCTTCCGGCTTCGCCTCAGTCATGTCGAGCAGCGAGGCGAGAATGTCGGAGGCGCCGACGCCGCAATTGGCGCCGACACCGAGCGGCGTCTGCGACAGGCCATCGACGACGCCGTAAATGTCCTTTGGCAGCAACCCCATCATGGTACGCCCGGCGGTGTCGAAGGAACCGGTATAGGTATACGGCAGGCCGACGCGGATGGCGGCTTCGGCGGCAGCGCGGATCTCGTCGGGCGCCGACATGGTCTCGATCCAGGCGACTTCGGCGCCGCCGGCCTTCAGGCCTTCGATCTGTTCGGCAAAGGCCTCGACCGCCTCATCATAGGTCATGGCGCCGAGCGGTACCAGCAACTCGCCGGTCGGGCCGACCGAGCCGGCCACGATCACCTTGCGGCCTGCCTTTTTTGCAACGGCGCTTGCGATCTCGGCGGCGCGCTTGTTCAGCGCATAGACCCGGTCCTGCGCATGGTGCAGCTTGAGCCGATGGCGGGTGCCGCCAAAAGAGTTGGTCAGGATGATGTCGGCGCCGGCATCGACAAAGTTCTGGTGCAGGCTGGTGATGGTGTCGGGAGCGGTCTCGTTCAAGAGCTCGGGAGCCTCGCCGGCCTCAAGGCCCATGGCGAACAGATTGGTGCCGGTGGCGCCATCCGCGAGCAGGACGCCCTTTTCGGCAAGCAGCGCGTCGATCGGATTGGTCATTGTGGAATACGCCTTCCCGGAGAATAATTGAGATAACGATATAAAGAATTCTTTATGTGACGTCAATGTCGGCGCGGGAAACAACCGGTCAAAATCGCATCTCCGCCAGCTTTCGTGTGAAGCTGGCCGCCTCATGCGCGTTGACGTCCGCGGCACGGATCAGATTGTCGAAATGGCTGGTCAGGATGCGGATCGGCTGCGTGGCGTTCAGCACCAGATACATGTCGCCGACGTAAATGGCAGCGCGATAAGGTCCGAAGATCGTGTAGGGGATCGAATAGCGCATCCGCCCGTCATAGAGAAACAGGCGGAAGGTGGGATAGAGGTCGTCGAGCAGTGTCGCCATGTGCAGGAGTTGCTGGTGGCGGTCGGCTTCCGGAAAGCGGTCCCACACGCCCAGCCCGCGCGCGAAGATCTCCAGCGTGTGGCGCGGCATACAGACTTCCATGTCGGTTTCGGGCCGTCGGTTGTAGTCGATGCGGTACTGCGTTTCGCCGGCCTGTGCCTCGCGGCTCTTGTTGGCGATGACGGCTTCGTAGTCGACAAGCGCCTCGGTGCGCAGAAGATCGGGAATGCCGGCCGGCACGTAGCGGATTTTCGTTCCCGCCGCCTCGGCATGCCAGCGAGCCAGCAGCGTGCGGTCGAAGCCGTCCGGCGCCTCCTCGATCTCAAGGCTCTCGCGGATTTCACCGGTGACGCCCTCGTCGTGGCTGAGGCCGAGCAGCCAGTCGAGCGAGACTTTGAATTCGGCGGCGATGTTAAGCAGCGTTTCAGCACGGGGAAGGCGGGTCGAGCCGCCGGAGAGCAGCTGCGACAGTGCCGAACGGTCGATGCCAACCGCACCGGCGAACGCTGACTGGTTCAAATCGGACCTTGTCAAGAGCATTTTCAGGCGCTCGCGAAAGATCGTCGACAGGTCGCGTTTGTCCAAATCGCCGTCCCACTCGATAGGAGGAAAAATTTGCGCTGAAACCCGCGAGCGCGGAGCTTCCGGCGTAAATGAATCCGGTTCGTTGTTTACAATGCATAACATATGCAGCTGAAAATGCGCAATCGCAGCAGTTTGTGCGCTTTATCGCGTTGCCCCGATGCAACACTCCTGACACAATGCTGTAAGGAATCAAACGGGTTCCGGCGACTGGAAGGCAGTGGTCGATAGCATGACGAGCATGGGCAATAGGCGACACGGCGCGGCAGCCATCGAATGGCCGACCGTATTTCTCGCACTTCTCTGCTACGGCGGCTGGCTCGCTGCCGGCTTTCTGCTCTGGCCATCCTACCCGCTGCTGGCGCTCGCCTTTCTGACCCTGATTGCGACGCTGCAATCCTCGCTGATGCACGAGGTCCTGCACGGCCACCCAACCCGGAACGCGCGGCTCAACGAAGCATTTGTGTTCCTGCCGATTGGCCTTGTCTGGCCGTTTCGCCGGTTCAAGACCATTCACCTGCGCCACCATGCAGACGAGCGCCTGACCGATCCGCTCGACGATCCCGAAAGCTATTACAAGGCGCTCTGGCAGCACGAGGGCCTGCCGTCGGCGATGAAATTCCTGCTGAAGATCAACAACACAATGCTCGGCCGTTTCGTGCTGGGCCCTTGGCTGTCCTGCATAGGCTTCTTCATCGACGACGCCAGGCAGGTTGCCGCGGGCGACAAGGTCGTCCGCAAGGCCTGGCTGCTGCACGCTATCGGCCTCGCCATCGTGCTGCCCATCGTGCAGTTCGGCTTCGGCATGCCATTGTGGCTTTACGTTCTGGTGCCGGTATGGCTGGGACAATCGCTGATTTCGATCCGCACCTACGCCGAGCACCAATGGTCGGAACATCCGGAAGGCCGCACGATCATCGTCGAGCGCTCGCCGCTGTCCTTCCTGTTCCTCAACAACAATCTACATTTCGTCCATCATAAGAGCCCGACGGTGGCCTGGTACAGGCTGCCGAAACTGTTTCGCGACCGCCGCGACGAGTGGCTGCGGATGAACAATGGCTACGCCTATCCGAACTATTTCGCGTTGCTCAAGGCCTATGCCTTCAAGGCGAAGGAGCCGGTCGTCCATCCCGTGCTGCGGCGCATGCCGGAACCGGGACGCGCATTCAAGCCGCGTGTCAGGGCACGCAGCCTCAATGGGCTTGGCAGCGCACCGGTACCCGCCGAGCCGCCGAAAGAGTGAATTTTGCGTTGTTGCAGGCGGTTCCGCGCGGACGACGCTTTCCTGAACTTGTCAACTTCCCGCATAACGGTCAAATCCCCGACATGAGCGAATTCGTTGCGGCGTTGCCGATGTATGACTGGCCGGAAGCGCGGGACGAAGTCGACGCGCAGTGGGCGCGGCTGCGCGATGCTTTCCGGCAAAAGGGCATCGACGCGCCGGAGGCTATCACGCGTCGCAACCGCGACCTGCCACCCGTGCCTGGCGGTGTTCGCGACACCGCCGGAAAGCTGACCGTGCCCGACCCGGCAACATTGCCGCCGGACGAGCTGGACTTTCACGCGGTCTGGCTGCATCCCACGTTGCTCTTTGCGCAAAGCTGCTGGGGACCGATGGAACTCGGCCTGTCGCAGCATGTCCAACTGGTCGGCCAGCCGCGCTATGACGCATTCGAGGGCGGACAGGGCGAGCTTTATTCGAGCGCCATCGTCATGCGAGCCGGTGAGTCATCACCGGTAGCATCGCCGGCAGACGGCAGCGCCTTCATCCCGCTCGATCTGCTGCGCGGCAAGCGCTTCACCTTCAACAGCCTCGATTCCATGTCGGGCATCATTGCACCGGCAAGCGACGTGGAAGCGTTGGGCGAAAGCCTGGAACTCTTTTCCGAGCAGAGCGAAAGCGGTGGCCACCGCGCTTCGATCGTCGCCGTTGCCGAGGGCAGGGCGGATGTCGCGGCCATCGACTGCGCGAGTTGGGCGCTGGCGCAACGTTTCGAGCCCGCGGCGCAGAAGGTGACGGTGGTCGGCTGGACAAGGCGGCGCAAAGGCCTGCCGTTCATCACCGCCAAGACAACGCCGGAAACGATCATCGCTGCGATGCGCGAGGCGATCGCGGCGCTCACATAGAGAGACTCAGCCGCCAAGCAGCCGCGCGTCGAGCGGGTAGGTCGAAAGCTTCTCGTTGCCGGTCTCGGTGATCAGGATCTGTTCCTCGATCTTGACGCCCTCATGGCCGCCAAGCCTGCCGATATAGCTCTCGACGCAAAGCACCATGCCGTGCTCCAGCACGCCGTCCGGAGTGTCGTCGGTCCAGTCGCTGGCATGCGGCAATGTCGGGTATTCGTCGGCAAGGCCGACGCCGTGATAGAGCACCCCGTAACGGGCCGGGAAGCAGTCTCCCGGCGGCACCGACGAGCGCTCGACGAGGTCGCGGAACGACATGCCCGGCCGCATCAGCTCCGTGTTGTGGGCGATCTGGTCGGCGGCGACGCGGAAGAGGTTGCGCTGCTCCTGCGAGGGCGGCGCGTCACCGCAAAGCCAAGTGCGCGAAAGGTCGGCGCAGAAGCCGTAAGGACCGATCAGGTCGGTGTCGAAAGCGACGAGCTCGCCGGCCTCGATCGTCCGCGACGAACACTCCTGAAACCATGGATTGGTGCGCGGACCTGACGACAGGAGCCGGGTTTCGATCCATTCGCCGCCGCGCGCGATGTTGCCGCGATGGAGTTCGGCCCATAATTCGTTCTCGGAGATGCCAGGCCTCAGCGCCTGCTCCATCTCGCCCATCGCCGCCTCGCAAGCGACGATCGCCCGGCGCATGGCAAGGATCTCGTCGGGTGATTTTATTAGCCGCGCATTTTCCATCACCGCCTCGCCATTGCCGGCCCAGATGCCGAGACGGGCGAGCTCTTCGATGCCCTCGGGATTGATGTGGTCGACTGCGATGCGGCGATTGCCCCCGCCGTGTTCCAATACCAGCTCGGCGATGCCGGCTGCCCAGCGGCGGACTTTTTGACCGGTCAGCTCGCCGCTGTAGAGGTAAGCCCACGACACCGCCGGCCGCACCTCGTCGACGACGCCGGAATGGTCGGAAAGGTGCTCGCAGGAGAAATAGTCGAACAGCACCACCGGGCCATCGGTGGCGACGAAACAATGCCTGGTCCGATTGTGTGCGACCCAGAGCTGCATGTTGGTCGCATCCGTGGCATAGCGGATGTTGACCGGATCGTAGAGCAAGGCTCCCGCATAGTCGCGGCGCTTCAGCTCGGCGCGGATGCGCTCGAGCCGGTATCGGCGCATGGCGGGCAGGTCAGGGGCAGCAATTCCCGCCGCCTGCCATTCGGCTTCCGCCAGCGCTCCATAGCCCAGCGCATGCTGGTTGAGTTCAGCGGCCTTCAGCCGCGATTTTTTGCGCAGCACATCGTTCGAGCCGTCCGGCTCGAACGGCATGATCTTGCGGTGATGACGGGGCCGGTCAGTCGGGTTCCTGTCCACCGTCGGCTCCTCCGCTAACGCCTTCTTTTGGCGCCGTGGCTCCTCCCACCGCCATTCTCTTCAATCTTACATAGGCGCCGGACCGGGTGGACTTGTCGGTGCCACGCAACAGCGAAACCATCATTTGCCGCGGCTGGCCGTCCGGCTCATAGCCGGCCGCTTTGAGCTGCTCCAAAATGACCGGACGCGGATCGTCGCGGTCAAGCCAGACGAGTACGGCCGGCTCCTGCATCAGCATTTCGAAATTAGGCACTTCCTGGTCAAGTGCGACCAGTTTTTCGTCGACCAGCCGCAGGTTTCCGACCCATGCACCATCAGATATTGCGGTTTTGACCGGTCCGTCCGCAGTCAGTTGGCGATAGAGGGCCGGGTAATCCACGCGGATCATCCGCGACAGACCACTGGTCCCGTTTATCTGGACGTACCAGGTGGCGGGCGCGAGGAGCACGGCGATGATCGCTCCAGCCGCGATTACCAGGAGCTGCGCATTCCTGCCGCGCGGCGTCAGCCGTTCCATAGTGGCGACGATGGCCGGCGGCAACATGAACAGGACCGGTAGCAGCCAGCGATCCTTGACCACCGTCACGCCGGTGGCCAGTACAAGTATCGCAAGCATGGCCAAGCCGAGCGCCAAGGTACGCCGCAACAGAATTTCCCGAGCCGGACCTTTCGGGTGCCACTCGGAGAAACGAAACCCGGCCAGCCCGAAAGCCAGCGCGGAGACGAGCACCGGCAAGACCGCGAAATTGAAGGTTCCCATGATAAACTTGCCGGCACCGACAAGAGCCGCCGCCATGCGCCCTCGTTGCGAGTCTATTCCGAACTTCTCGCCTCTCGACAATAAATCGGCGGGATGCATGAGGCTCCAATAGGTGGTTGGCGCCAGCACCAATATCGCGACCGCTATGCTGATGGCGAACTTCGGATCGAAGATTACGCTGCGCCATTCGCGCAGCGACAGCACTGCAGCAACAAGGGCCACCACGAGGAAGACATCATTATATTTGGCAAGAATTGCGGCCGCCGTGGCCAAGCCAAACGCCGCATAGGCGACCATGCTTCGCCGCTCGAGAAGATAGGCCATGGCAAGCAGGAGCAGCGAGCAGAAGGCGACGACGGCGACGGAATGCGACAAGGCGCGCTGCGATTCCCAGACGATCTGCGGGATCGTAAACAGGCCGAACATGGCCGCCGCCGCTGTCGCTTTGGTGTAGCCAAACCGCCGCATGGCGGCGAACACGCTGCAGGCGGCGAGGAACAGCACGGAGTATTTGACGAGCTTCAGCGTGAAGATACTGGTGCCGAAAACATGCGCGGCCAGCCAGTTGATCCAGGTGTAGAGGGGTGGTTGCGAGCCGCCATATCCCGCCCAGAGATACGGTATATAGATCAGCTGCTCCGCATCATCGATGCCGACGCCGGTTCCCGCCCAAGAGCTCAACAGGGACAGTATGATGGTCTGCAAGGCGAAGTAAGCCGCGACCATGACGATCGCCGCCGGGAACGGGCCGATCCGTCCCTCGGCCAGCCACTCGGCCCATCTCAGATTGTACTTCAATGAAATCTCATCGCCCTTGCCAGCAGAGTGTTGCCGGCTGCGCTAGCATGAAGAGCATGCTCCGCACAATGCGACCGGCTGGCTGCGCCTACGTCCTCATCTTTTCGCCGCTCGGATCGAACGGCGGTTGGACATTGATGCGTGCGGGACGCCGGTGGCCAAGGATTTCGATCTCGAACAGGCCGGCGCTCTCGTTCTCGGCAAGCGCTGCCGGTACATAGCCTTGCGCCATCGACTTCTCGACATAATGCGCATAGCCGCCGGACGTGACCCAGCCGACCACGCGCCAGTCGCCGTCGACAATGCCGCGCACGGCAGACGCGCCTTCGGCAGCGTTCGAGCCGCGCACTTCCTTGCCGCCCGCGTCGAAGCGCGGCGCGCCATAGCCATGCGGCTTTTCCACGGTGCCGTAATCCTTGCCGCCGATCTTGGCCCAGATCGGCTCGTCGCCCATGACGTCGGCATCCGCGGCATCGACGATGAAGGAAACGCGGCGCAGCTTCGGCCCCGCCGCCTGCTCCCTGGCCGCTGCCTCCCGGCCGATGAAGTCGTTCTTCTCCAGCTTGATGAAACGGTCCATCGAGCCTTCGAACGGCCCGTAGATCGGACGAAGTTCGCGGAACCAGGTAGGAAAATTCTTCTCGAGCCGCATCGACAGCAAAGCGCGCATGCCGAAATCGACAACGCCCAACTCTTCGCCGGCCTCCTTGATCGCCTTGTAGACCAGGCGCTGGTAGGCGGGCGCCATCCAGATCTCATAGCCAAGGTCGCCGGTGTAGGTGATGCGGTTGACCATGCAGGGCGCGCCGCCGACGGCCATTTCGCGGAAATCCATGAAGCGGAAGGCCTTGGTCGAGATGTCGACATCGACCAGTTTCTGCAGCAGGTCACGCGATTTCGGCCCGGCGATCGACAACCCGACCAGCGTCTGGTCGAAGCGGTGGATGCGGATGCTTCCATCCTTCGGCAGATGCTTCTCGAACCAGCGCATGTGGTATTTCTGCGCTGCCGAAGAACCCCAGATCATGAAGCGTTCTTCGCCCGCCTTGGCGATGGTGAAGTCGCCGATCAGCCGGCCGAACTCGTTCAGCATCGGTGTCAGCACGATGCGGCCGGTCTTCGGCATGCGATTGGTCATCAGCCGGTTGAGGAAGTCCTCGGCCCCTGGTCCGGAGACTTCGTATTTGGCGAAGTTGGCGATCTCGGTGACGCCGACCCTCTCGCGGGTGGCTCGCACTTCCTCGCCGATCGGGCCAAAATCGTTGGAACGGTGGAAGGACACGATGTCCTTGGGCTCAGAGCCTTTCGGCGCGAACCAGAGCGGGGTTTCGAGCCCCCAGCTGTCGCCCATGACGGCGTTGTTGGCGAGCATGGTGTCGTAAAGCGGGGTCGTCTGCGCCGGTCTTGCCGCCGGCAATTCCTCGTTGGGAAAGCGGATGGAGAAACGGCGCGAATAATTTTCGCGCACCTTTGCATTGGTGTAGCGCAGCGTTGCCCATTCGCCGAAGCGCGCAACGTCCATGCCCCAGACGTCGAAGCCCGGATCGCCATGGACCATCCAGTTCGACAGCGCGAGACCGACGCCGCCACCCTGGCTGAAGCCGGCCATGACGGCGCAGGCGCACCAGAAATTGGTCAGGCCCTGCACCGGGCCGACCAGCGGGTTGCCGTCCAGCGCGAAGGTGAAGGGACCATTGATGATCTGCTTGATGCCGGCCTTCTCGATGCCGGGGAAATGCTTGAAGCCGATCTCGAGCGACGGCGCGATGCGGTCGATGTCGGGCTGCAGCAGCTCGTGGCCGAAATCCCACGGCGTGTTGACCGGCGACCACGGCTTGCAAGCCTTTTCATAGGTGCCGAGCAGGATACCGTTGCGCTCCTGGCGGGTATAGATCTCGCCCTTGAAATCGAGCACGCCGATCATCTCGCGGCCGGTCGACTTGTTGAATTCCTCGACCTCCGGCATCGGCTCGGTCAGGAGATACATGTGCTCCATGGCCAGCACCGGCAGTTCGACGCCGACCATGCGACCGATCTCGCGCGCCCACAGGCCGCCGCAGTTGACGACATGCTCGGCTTTGACCGTGCCTTGCTCGGTGACGACGTTCCAGGTGCCGTCGACCTCCTGCGTCAGTTCGACGACGCGGTTGCGGAGCACAATCTCGGCGCCCAGCTTCCTGGCGGCCTTGGCATAGGCGTGGGTGGTGCCGGAAGGATCGAGATGGCCCTCGACCGGATCCCACATGGCGCCGACGAAATTCGTCTCGTCCATCAGCGGGAACATCGCCTTGGCTTCGGACGGCGTGATCAGTTCGGTATCCATGCCGAGATAGCGGCCCTTGGCGTGGGCGAGCCGCAAGAAGTCCATGCGCTCGGGCGTGTCGGCCATCATCACGCCGCCGGTCAGGTGCAGCGAGCAGGATTGGCCGGAAATCTCCTCGATCTCCTTGTAAAGCTGCACCGTATACGCCTGCAGCTTGGCGACGTTGGGATCGCCATTCAGCGTATGGAAGCCGCCCGCCGCATGCCAGGACGAGCCGGAGGTGAGCTCCGAACGCTCGATCAGCAGGATGTCGGTCCAGCCAGCCTTGGCCAGATGATAGAGCACCGAGCAGCCAACGACCCCGCCGCCGATGACAACCGCTTTTGCATGAGATTTCATGAAGATAGTTCCGTTTTTGAAGAGATTGAATCGAGTGAGCGGGGCGCGAAAACAAAGCGGAGGTCGAATACAGCGATGTTTTCGGCCAGCCTGCCATCAAGCGCGGCAAGAATGGTTTCACAGACGGAAGTACGATGTTTCAGGACGTCATGGTTCCAAAGACGCAGGATCGAATAGCCTTGGGCGCGCATGAAATCATCGCGGCGGCGGTCATATGAACTGTCGGCGTGCTGTTGTCCGTCGATTTCAACAACAAGCCATTTTTCGCGGCAGACGAAGTCTGCAAAAAAGGCGCCGATGGAGAACTGACGCGTAAAGCGATAGCCGCCAAGCTTGCGCGCCTTTAATTCAAGCCAGAGCAGTGCTTCCGCCTGATTGCCTGCTTGCCTAAGTTTTCGTGCTCGCTCGGTTGTACCTATTTTGCGGCGACTACGCGTTTCATGAACGGCTTCCCCCACTCCGTCGCTGCTTCGCAGCGCCACCTCTCCCCCCTCCGGAGGGTGAGGACGGGGGCGGGCGGTAAAACGGGCGCCCCCTGCCTCACCCCGGGCGAGCGGGGGCGTGGGGCCGAGCCAAGCTCGACGGAGCGGGGGTCGACTGTTCATCAAACCAATGATCAGAAATCGGTCGGCGCGCCGCCTTCGGCCCGGCGCTTGTCGACGAAAGCGTTGAGCTCCTCGCGAATTGCCGGGTCCATATAAGGCTCTTCATAGGACGCCAGCCGTTCCTTCCACACGCGATTGGCCTTTTCGAGTGCGGTCGGCGATCCGGCCTCAACCCAACTCTCGAAATTGCGCCAGTCGGAAATGATTGGCGCGTAAAACGCGGTCTTGTAGCGGTCCTGCGTGTGCTGGGTGCCGAAGAAATGGCCGCCGGGGCCGACCGATTGGATGGCGTCGAAACCGAGCGCTTCCTCGGAAAGATCGAGCGGCGTCAGGAACTCGGCGACCATCTGCAACAGGTCTATATCGAGGATGGTCTTTTCGTAGGAGCAGCGCAGGCCGCCTTCGAGCCAGCCGGCCGCATGCATCATCAGATTGCCGCCACCCTGGATGGCGCCCCACAGCGAAAACACGCTTTCATAGGCGGCTTGCGCATCGACCGTGTTGGCGGCGCAGGTGTTGGAGGTGCGGTAGGGGATGTTGTAGCGGCGGGCGAGCTGGCCGCCGACCAGCTGCGCCTTCATATATTCCGGCGTGCCGAAGGCCGGCGCGCCGGACTTCATATCGACATTCGAGGTGAAGCCGCCGTAGCCGACAGGCGCGCCCTTGCGCACCATCTGCGCAAAGGCGATGCCGGACAGCGCCTCGGCATTCTGTTGCACCAGCGCGCCGGCAATCGTCACCGGCGCCATGGCGCCGGACAGGGTGAAGGGCGTCACGATGACCACCTGGCCCTTGCTCGACATCTGGATGATGCCTTCCATCATCGGCACGTCGAGCTTGAGCGGCGAATTGGTGTTGATGATGGTGAATACCGACGGCTCTGCGAGCAACTGCTCATGGCTGATGCCGCGCGCGATCCTGGTGATCTCGATGCCGTCGACGTTGCGCTCCTTGCCGAGCGAATAGATGTGAAACATCTTGTCGGTCAGCGTGGCGAGGTCACGGATGCATTCGAGGTGGCGTACGGACGGATGGATGTCGATCGGCTCGACCGGATAGCCGCCCGTGCAGTTCAATATGTTGTGCATCTGCGCAAGCTTGAGGAAGTTGCGGTAGTCCTGCTGGTTGCCTGGCCGGCGGCCGCGGTCGACGTCTGAGCAATTGGGTGCCGACGCCATCATCGAGATGATCAGATTATCGCCGCCGAAGCGCACATTGTGCGTCGGGTTGCGGGCGTGGATGGTGAATTCCGGCGGGCAGTGCGCTACCAGTTCCAGGATCATGTCGCTGTCGAAGCGCACCCGCTCGCTGCCTTCGCGGACATCGGCGCCATGCGCCTTCATGATGCGCCGGGCTTCGTCATGCAGCACGTCGACGCCGATTTCCCGCAGCACGCGCAGAGAGGCGAGGTGAATTGATTCCAGCTCGTCGTCGGAAACCAGCCGGGTCGGCGTCAGCGGGTTCTTCAACTGCCGAAACGGCGGCTGCTCAAACGTCGTCGATCCGCCGGCACGCTTCCCCGCGCGGCCGCCGCGACGGGCGCGGTCGTTTGCCAGTGCCGGTTCGGCGGGCTGAAGGGCGGCGGTCATAAGAGTCCTCGTACGCTGCGGCAATGCGGCGGCATAATGGACCGCCGGCCGTCCGGCCATTGCGGAGGCGGCGACCACTAGGGCGAGGGAAGCGACATGCCCTGGGGGCAGCCGGCTGGATCGCCAGCCTCTTGATCGCGTTCCGGCTGGCGCAAGCGGTTTTCCTTGCCGGTGCTTACCGCGACGGAACCGAAACGCTAATCCTGCATCATGGACCGGGCGGTACAAAGCAGCGGCGAAATAGGGCAATGGGCGGCGATCACCGGCGTGATCGCCACCGTCTCGGTGTTCGCCATCGCGCAAGGGCTGAGCTATCCGCTGTTGAGCTTCATCCTGCAGCGCCAGGGTGTCTCGCCGGCCATAATCGGCCTGTCAGCGGCAATGACGCCGATCGGCTTCATCGTCTCGTCGCCGCTGGTTCCGGCGCTGGCGCGGCGTTTCGGGGCAGGGCGCACCGCGCTTACGTGCGCGGCACTTTCCGCGCTGGTGCTCGCGCTGATCGGCTGGACCCAAAATGTCTATCTGTGGTTTCCGCTGCGCTTTTTGATCGGCGCCGTCACCAACCCGCTCTACGTGCTGAGCGAAGTCTGGGTGATCGCACTGGCGCCGCCGGCACGCCGCGGCCGCGTCATGGGCATCTATTCGACCATCATTTCGGCGGGCTTTGCGGGGGGGCCGCTGTGCCTGCTTGCGGTCGGCACCGTGGGATGGCCGCCGTTTCTGGTCGGCATCGGCGCATTCCTGTTTTGCGGCGCCTGCCTCGCCTCGGTGCTGGCACGGCTGCCCAAGGTCGACGAGAGCGGGTACCGGGTTTCGGTGCTGGGGTTCGTGCCGCAGGCGTGGCTGCTGTTATCGGCGGTGATCGTGGCCGCCGGTTTCGAACAGGCGGTGCTCGCTTTGCTGCCGGTCTACGGAACACATTATGGCATTGCGGAAGCGCGCATGTCGGCGCTGCTGTCAGTGATGATCGCCGGCAACATCGCTATGCAGGTGCCGCTCGGCTTGTTGGCGGAACGACTGACGGCGCGGCTGGTGCGGTTCATCTGTGTTTCGATGACGGTGCTGGGATGCGCGCTGCTGCCGGTTCTCATCGAGACGCCGCTGATCTGGCCGTGCGTCTTCGTCTGGGGTGCGGTTTCGTACGGTATCTACACGATGTCGATCATCGAGCTCGGCGAGCGGTTCACCGGCTCGGCACTGGTCGCCGGCAATGCCGCCTTCTCTTTGATGTGGGGCATCGGCGGCATCGCCGTGCCGCCGCTGGCGGGCAGCGCCATGGATGTTGTTGGCGCCGGCGGCCTGCCAATGACGCTCGGTGCCATTTGCCTGGCGCTGGCAGTTGTAACGGTCATTCGAAGACGGATGGCGTGAATGCCAGAAAGCCGCCGTTTCTGACGAACGACTTGAATATAAGCGGCCCCATGTCGATCTTGGCTATGCCGCCGCCCGATTCAACCGGAGACCTCATGACCAAATCGAATACCAAGGGCCAGCCGGGTTCACCGGCCGAAGACCCGTTTCTCTGGCTGGAGGACAGGAGGAGCAAGCAGGCGCTCGACTGGGTGCATCGCCAAAATGCGATCACGGTCGGGGAGCTGCAGGGTGATCCGTCCTATCAGACGTCGTTCGAGACGGCGCTCGACCTGATGACGGCCGAGGATAACATCGCCGTCGGGGCCGCTATCAACGGCTATGTCTATAATTTCTGGCAGGACCGGACGAACGTACTCGGCCTCTGGCGGCGCACCACGGTCGCGTCCTACAAGACCGACAAGCCGGAATGGCAGACGATCATCGACTTCGATAATCTGGCGGCGAAAGAGGGGGTGAAATGGGTGTTCAGCGGCGCCAGTCGGCTCTACCCCGACTTCAGCCGCTGCCTACTCAACCTGTCGCCGGATGGCGGCGATGCCAGCGAGATGCGCGAATTCGATATCGAAAGCAGGTCCTTCGTCGATGGCGGCTTTCGCGCTCCTGCCTCGAAGTCGAGCTTTAGCTGGCTGGACGAGGACACGGTTATGGTCTCCGCCGCTTTCGAGGAGGACGACAAGACCCAGTCCGGTTATCCGCGTGTGGTCAAGCTTTGGCGGCGCGGCACGCCACTGGAAGCGGCGACGCCGATCTTCGAGGCGTTGAAGCAGGATCTTGCCGCCGGCGGGTCCGTCGAATTCGACGGCAACAAGCGTCATGTCTTCCTCGCCCGGACCATCGACTTCTTCGCCTCGCACAGTTTCCTGCGGCTGCCATCGGGCGAAAACAGGCGCATCCCGTTGCCGGACGACGTCACCGATACAGCACTGTTCAAGGGCCAGTTTGTCTTCGGCGTGCGTACGCCATGGACGGCGCCGGACGGCACGCTGTGCAAGCCCGACGGGCTCTATTCACTCGATTTCGAGCGCTGGATCGAAACCGGGCTATTCGGATCCCTCGATACCGTGCTCGAGCCGGCGCACCGTATCTCGATCGCCGGTATTGCCCGCACGCAGGACCGGCTGTTCATCAATTTGATGGACAATGTGCGCGGCAAGGTCGTCGCCGGCAAGCGCAGCGACAGCGGCTGGGAGTTCAAGCCCGTGGCTTTGCCCGAAAACGGCAATGTCGGCATCAGCCATGCCGAGCATTTCGGTTCCAGCGTCTCCTTCTCCTTCACCGATTTCCTGACGCCGAGCTCGATCATCTGGTCGGACGACAACGCCGCGGGCCTGACAACGGTGAAGTCGCAGCCGGCGCGTTTCGATACGTCGTCGCTGGTCTCCGAACAGTTCGAAGCGCGCTCGAAGGATGGCACGATGATCCCGTACTTCGTCGTCAGGAGGCGCGACTTGCATGGACCCGTGCCGACATTGCTTTACGGCTATGGCGGCTTCGAAGTGCCGCTGCTGCCCGGCTATGCCAGCGTGCGCGGCAGGCTGTGGCTGGAGAAGGGCAATGCCTATGTGCAGGCCAACATCCGCGGCGGCGGCGAGTTCGGCCCGAACTGGCATCAGGCGGCGCTCAAGGCCAATCGCCAGAATGCCTTCGACGATTTCGCCGCGGTCGCGCAAGATCTGGTGAAGCGCGGTATCGCTACGCCCGCCACGCTGGGCATCCAAGGCGGATCGAATGGTGGCTTGCTGACCGGCGTCTCGCTGACCCAGCACCCGGAATTGTTCGGTGCAGTGATCATCGACGTGCCGCTGCTCGATATGCTGCGCTACACCGAACTGCCGCCCGGCGCGTCATGGATGGCCGAGTATGGCGATCCGGCGAAGCCGGAAGAGGCAGCCTGGCTTGCCGCCTATTCGCCCTACCATCATGTAGACACGGACGCAGCCTATCCGCCGGTGTTGCTGATGACCTCGACCGCCGACGATCGCGTCCATCCCGGGCATGCGCGCAAGATGGCGGCACGGCTGCAGGCGGCCGGCCACGGCAAGACGCTGTTCTTCGAGGAGACCGAGGGCGGCCATGGCGGACGCGGCGATCGGCGGCCGCAAGCAGCCCAGGCGGCGATGAAATATGTCTTCCTGCAGCGGGCCCTGACTGGCACCAATTGACTTGGCACCAATTGACCGGCGTCGCTTGACCGGCACGGCTTGAACTGAGGGCTCGAGGCAGCCTAAGGTACATGCATGGCTCGGCTGGCGAAATCGGGTTGCGCATTTGGGGTCGCGGTGACGCCGTCGCCGCGCACGCTTCGCGCCGAGCTGTTGCGGCTGTGCGCCCGCATCGGCTATTCGCCGCCCGCTGTCCTCTGACGAATCCGCCCCGGCGCAAAAGCTGCCGGATTGGTTCAAGAGGAAAGATCAGACATGACCTA
Organism: Mesorhizobium sp. M0904; assembly: GCF_040319475.1. Classification (NCBI taxonomy): domain Bacteria; kingdom Pseudomonadati; phylum Pseudomonadota; class Alphaproteobacteria; order Hyphomicrobiales; family Phyllobacteriaceae; genus Mesorhizobium; species Mesorhizobium sp. M0904. Next base: position 138,469 of record NZ_JAMYOC010000020.1, read on the forward strand.
CCAGAATTATTCGCTGAAGCAGCTTCAGCAGATCGATGCCGCGCATCACCTTCATCCGTTCACCGACCACAAAGAGATGCGCGAGACCGGCTCGCGGATCATCACTCGCGCCAACGGGCCGTTCATCTACGATTCCGAAGGGACGGAAATCCTCGACGGCATGGCAGGGCTGTGGTGCGTCAATGTCGGCTATGGCCGCGACGAGCTGGCCGACGCCGCCTACGCCCAGATGAAGGAATTGCCCTACTACAACTCCTTCTTCAAATGCTCGACGCCGACGCCGGTTCTGCTGTCGAAAAAGCTGGCGGAGATCGCGCCAAGGCATATCAACCAGGTGTTCTACGGCTCGTCGGGTTCGGAGGCCAACGACACGGCGCTGCGCCTGGTCCGTCACTATTGGGTGCTGGAAGGCAAACCGGAGAAGAACCGCATCATCTCGCGCAAGATGGGCTATCACGGCTCGACCATCGCCGGCGCCTCGCTCGGCGGCATGGATTTGATGCACAAGCAGCTCGGTGGTGCCGTGCCCAACATCGTCCATGTAATGATGCCCTATGCCTATGAGCTCGCACTGCCCGGCGAAAGCGACCATGATTTCGGCCTGCGCGCGGCAAAAGCGGTCGAGGACGCGATCCTCGAAGCTGGCGCCGACAAGGTGGCCGCCTTCATCGGCGAACCGGTGATGGGGGCAGGCGGGGTGAAGATCCCGCCGATGAGCTATTGGCCGGAAGTGCAGCGCATCTGCCGCAAATACGACGTCCTGCTGATGCTGGACGAGGTCATCACCGGCTACGGCCGCACCGGCGAGTGGTTCGCGGCACAAGCCTTCGATGTCGAGCCCGACACCATCACCACGGCCAAGGCGCTGACCTCTGGCTATCAGCCGCTGTCGGCGCTGCTGGTCGGCGACCGCATCGCGGCGACGCTGGTCGAAAAGGGCGGCGAATTCTATCACGGCTACACCTATGCCGGGCACCCGGTGGCCTGCGCGGTGGCGCTGAAGAACCTCGAGATCATCGAGCGCGAGGGGCTGGTCGAGCGCGTCAGGAACGACACCGGGCCTTACTTCGCCAGGGCTTTGCAGGAACGTCTCGGCGGGCACGATCTGGTCGGCGAGGTGCGCTCGTTCGGGCTGATGGGAGCGATCGAGATCGTCAAGGACAAGGCAACCAAGGAACGCTTCCTGCCGGCCGGCAACGCGGCGGTGACCGTTCGCGACCACGCAATTGCCCAGGGCATGATGCTACGCGCCACCGGCGACACGATGATCCTGTCGCCGCCGCTGATCTGGACGCGCGAGACGATCGACATGGCCTGCGATCGTATCGCAAAGGCGCTCGATCTGGCCGAAGCAGATCTGCGCAAGCGGTGAACGACCGCCGGGCGTTCCATGTCGGGCGTCCGGCGATCGTCTCATTGTCCTTGAAGGATGCGAAACGCAAAAACCGCGCTCCATCGGAACGCGGCTTTGCCAGATACGCATGGCGCTTCGCCAACAATACACTTGCGAAACTAAAGGCGAAACTTACGGGCTCCGGTACGCGAGACCTGATCCGGAGCGCCGGGCGGATGTCCGCCTCGCAATCCGTTTTAAACGCATATCGTTACTGCAGGGTTAGCAAGAGCTTAAGCAAACCTAAATTTGCCGACTTTCCGCTTTGGGCAGATCGAAAACCTGTGAACTTGGAGCTTACGCCGGGTTACCACGGAGGAAATTAATGATGCCGGAAAAATCGGCACCGGCATTCCCTTGTGCGTTGAACAGCGCATAGAGCTGAGCTGCCTCGGCGCCGAGCGGCGTTGCTGCACCGATGCTCTGTGCGGCCTCCTGCGACAGTTTCAGGTCCTTCAGCATCAGTGCCGCCGCGAAGCCAGGCTTATAGCCATTGTTGGCGGGCGATGTCGGCACTGGGCCGGGCACCGGGCAATAGGTGGTCAGCGACCAGCACTGGCCGGACGAGGTCGAGGCGACGTCGAACAGCGCCTGGTGCGACAGGCCGAGCTTTTCCGCCAGCACGAAGGCCTCGGCAACACCGATCATCGAAATGCCCAAAATCATGTTGTTGCAGATCTTCGCCGCCTGTCCGGCGCCGTCGTCGCCGCAATGAACGATGCGGCCGGCCATCGGCTTGAGGATTGGTTCGGCCTTGGCGAAGGCATCCTTCGAACCGCCGGCCATGAAGGTCAGCGTGCCGGCCGCCGCACCGCCCGTGCCGCCGGAGACCGGAGCGTCGATCGACAGCAATCCGTGCTTGGCGGCGATGGCATGGGCCTTTCGAGCCGACTCGACATCGATGGTCGAGGAATCGATGAACAGCGCGCCTTTTTTTGCCTTGGACACTATGTCTGCGTAAACCGACAGAACATGCTTACCGGCTGGCAGCATGGTGATGACTGCATCGGCGTCTTTCACCGCTGCAACGGCGTTGGCCATGATGACGACGCCGTGTTCCCTGGCGATGACGAGGTTCTCTGGCGCCAGGTCGAAGCCGTGCACGGCATACCCGGCCTTGACCAGGTTGGCGGCCATCGGGTTGCCCATATTGCCGAGGCCGATGAAGGCGATGGTGGTCATATTGGCGCTCCCGTGGTGTGGGTAGGCAGTAGGCAGTAGGCGGTAGGCAGTAAGCGACCTATTCGGGCGCAAGTTTGTTAATAAGCTGGCGAAGCATTTTCCCAATGCCCTCGGTCGCTAAAAGCACGTGATAAGCTTGATCATGCGTAGCAAGGCCAATGCGTTCAGCGATCTGGAGGTGTGTCTCGAACTCCTTCAGCGATCCCTGGGCAATCCTAAGAAATTGCTGATAGGAGCCTCTGTTGTCTCGGCCGTAACCTTCCGCGATGTTTGCAGGAATAGAGGTTGCTGAGCGGCGGATCTGGCTGGTCAACCCATACAATTCCTCTTTTGGCCATGCCTTGGTCAGCAGGGCTATCGCATATGAGTGATGGCATTGATGAGATAGTCATCGTTCCAGGCGCATTTCTTGATGCGATGGCTGATGGGGACT
>NZ_JAMYOC010000021.1:0-129661 GCF_040319475.1 Mesorhizobium sp. M0904
ACGACCGATGTGCTCACACCTTCCTGTCGGCGATCGCCTTCGCTGCAGCCTTCATCTTCTGGATCAATGAGTCCTGACCCTAGCTGGCCTGTGGACGCAATCTATCCAGCCTTCAGCCGTGAACCGGTGAGCAGACCGCGCTCCTCAAGCACGGGATAGGCCATCGAGGCGAGCAGCGAGTTGATCTGCTTGAGGTCCCGAATGGTGTCGAGATGGATGGAACTGGTCTCGACACTCTTGGCGGTGCCGTCGCGCAGCCGCACGAAATGGCTCTGGCTGGTTTCCTTCTCGCGGTCGCGCAGCCGGTCCTTTTCCAGCACCAACTGGCGAGCGGTCTCCGGATCGCGAGACACCAGCACGTTGAAGGCAAGCCTGGCATTGGCAAGCACCAAGGCATGGAAGGCGCAAAGCTCACGCCATCCTTCCGGCGTGAACTCCAGCCCGCGCTCGAATTTCTTCTTCACGTGGACCAGCATGTTGCGCACGATGATGTCGCCGACCTGCTCCAGCTTGACGCAGGCGCCGATCAGCTCCTGGCAACGCAGGGCCTCGTCCTCGCTCAGCGGGTTCTTGGTGACCCTGGCCAGATAGAGCTTGATCGCCGCGTGCTTTCTGTCGACACGGTCGTCGAGTGCGGCCAGCGCGCCAATCTTGTCGGCATCGGCGCTCTCATAGAGCTCGATGATCCGTTTCAGCATGATCTCGACCGTTTCGCAGACCCGCACCACCTCGCGGGTGGCGTTGGCTAATGCCTGGCTCGGCACGTCGAGCGCACTTTCGTTGAGCGCGGAAAGCTCAACGACGTCGAGCGCGTCGGCGGGCTGCGGCTTGGTGCCCAGCGCCACGATCTTTTCCGAGGCGCGATAGACCAGGCGCGCCAGCGGCACGCCGGCGATCAGGATCAAGATGTTGAAGGCGATGTGGGCATTGACGATCTGCTCGGGCACGGTGCTGCCCAAGAAGGCGACCCGCGGCTTGAACGTCAGGAACAGGATCAGCATGATCAGCGAACCCATACCGCGCATCAGGAGATTCCCGATCGGCACGATGCGAACGCCGGGCTCTGCGTTGCGGGTTAGAAGCGGCGCGATGATCGAAGAGCCGAGATTGACGCCGAGCACCAGCACGATGCCGAGTTCGGGCGGGATGAAACCGCGACCGGCGAGCGTCACCATCAGCAGCACCGCGGCGATCGAGGAATGGAACAGCCAGGTGACCAACGCCGCCAGAAGATAGGCGGTGACCGGATCGCCGGAGAAGTAATCGACGATGAGCGGCATCAGCGTGCTCTGGCGCAGCGGCTCCGACGCCTGGCCGATCATCTCCAGCGACAGAAGCAGCAGGCCGATGCCGACCAGGATGCGGCCGAACTGGCGCCAGTCGCGCCGCTCTGTGGCCATGAACATGACCGTGCCGGCGACCAGGCAGACCGGCACCAGCAGCGACAGATCGAAGGTAAGCAGCTTGACCACCAGCGCCGAGCCGATCTCGGCACCGCGCACCGCAAGCTGGCCCGACATGCCGCTGACAATACCGGAGCCGGCGAATGAGCCGACCAGCAAGGTGACGGCGGTCGAGCTTTGCAGTGCGACAGCCAGGCCGCAGCCGGCCAGAACCGCCATGAAGGGATTGCGCATGGTGGCGCGCAGTTTGTGGCGCAGCACATCGCCGTAGGCGCGCTCGACGCCGGTCTTCACCAGACGGGTGGCAAACAGCATCAGTGCCACCGCACCGGCAAGGTGCAGCAAAACGACGGAGCCACTCATGCCAGGCCCCGCAACGCCACAGGCGCCGGCGACGCGGGCGCGGTGAAGTCGAAGGGGCAAAAGCGGGCGCGAATCGTGGACATTGCAGAGGTTGATATTACTCCGATTTATTTTAGCCGAATAATAAATTTTGCCCGGTTCGGACGCCTGTTGGCACGCGACGGGGCGTGTCGGAAATGGATGGCTGACAAAATGGTTGCATAGCCTGCGAGGTTGCGGAGGGTCATGCGTCCATTCTCGGACGGTCGCTTTAAAGGTATCGCTGAATTAGTCGTGCTAAATATAAGAAATCATTACGAAAACGTAATCTATGCATTCAGTTTCGGTTCATCCTTCCGGCTCTATTCCGGAGGCATCGACAACCAAGGAGTACCCGCCATGAAACGTATCGTTCTTTCCGCCATTGCCTTCTCGATGCTGGCTGCAACCGCCTTGCAGGGCCAGGCTGCACCACTGAACACACCAAACGCGCCGCAGTCGAACTACAGCCAGGTCGACTGGCAGAAGCCGGCAGGCATGTGAACAAGCATGTCGACGTGAACAAGCGCGTCATAGTGAAGAAGAAGATCGTCGTGAGACGCAGCCATTGGCGCAACGGCCAGAGATATTCGAGCTGGAAGCGTCACCAGCCGATCCGCGACTATCGCCACTATGGCCTGCGCCGTCCGGGTCCCGGTCAGGAATGGATCCGGGTCGGTAACGACTATCTGCTGGTCAGCGTTCTCTCCGGCCTGATCTTCAGTGCCATCGCCGCGCAGTGAGCGCGGAACGGCTGACCGGCGCTGCGCCGGTTTAGATCAAGAAGGCGGTCCGCGGGCCGCCTTCTCTTTTGACCTGTGAAAACCGGGTATGGTCGCCATTAGGAGTCGTCGGGCTTCGCCCGTTTGATTATATGAAGGCCAAACGAGCTGTCCCCATGCGCTTTCCGCCTGCTTTCCTCGACGAGATACGCGACCGCGTACCGATTTCTTCGGTGATCGGCCAGCGCGTCGCGTGGGACAGGAAGAAGACCAACGCGCCGCGTGGCGATTATTGGGCGTGCTGTCCGTTCCATGGCGAGAAGAGCCCGTCCTTCCATTGCGAGGACAAGAAGGGCCGTTATCACTGCTTCGGCTGCTCGGTTTCGGGCGATCATTTCAAGTTTTTGACCGAGCTCGACGGAATGAGCTTTCCCGAAGCGGTCGAGAAGATCGCCGACATGGCCGGCGTGCCGATGCCGGTTCGCGATGCCGATGAGGAACGGCGCGAAAAGGAACGCGCCAGCCTGACCGATGTCATGGAGATGGCGACGGTGTTCTTCCAGGAACGGCTGCAGGGACCGGAAGGGGCAAAGGCCCGCGCCTACCTGCGCGACCGGGGGCTGACACCGGCGACGCAGCAGTCTTTCCGCCTCGGCTATGCCCCTGACAGCCGCAACGCGCTGAAGGAGCACCTTGCCGCCAAGGGCGTCCCCAAGGCCGACATAGAGGCGTGCGGGCTGGTGCGACATGGCGACGACGTGCCGGTTTCGTATGATTGGTTTCGCGACCGCATCATGTTCCCGATCCCGGATTCCAGGGGCAAGATCATCGCCTTCGGCGGGCGGGCACTGGCGCCGGATGCGCTGGCCAAATACATGAACTCGCCCGACACGGAGCTCTTCCACAAGGGCAACGTGCTCTACAATTTCGCCCGTGCGCGCCAAGCGCTCGGAAAGGGAGCGCTGGCCAAGGGCGGCACGGTCATTGCCGTAGAGGGCTACATGGATGTGATCGCGCTGGCGCAGGCCGGCTTCGAGAACGTGGTGGCGCCGCTCGGCACCGCATTGACTGAAAACCAGCTCGAACTTCTGTGGCGCATGGCCGGCGAGCCGGTGCTGTGCTTCGACGGCGACCAGGCCGGGCTGAAGGCAGCATGGCGCGCCGCCGACATGGCGCTGCCGGCGGTCCAGGCGGGCCGCTCCGTGCGGTTCGCCCTGCTGCCGGAGGGCAAGGATCCCGACGATCTGGTCAAGGGTGACGGACCGGATGCGTTCCGCGCCGTGCTTTCCGAGGCGCGGCCGCTGGCCGACCTCTTGTGGATGCGCGAGACCGCCGGCGGCATCTTCGATACGCCGGAACGGCGGGCGGAGCTCGAAAAGACGCTCCGCGAACTGACCAGCCGCATCCGCGACGAGAGCCTTCGCTATCACTACCAACAGGAAATGCGCGAGCGCGTGCAGAGCTTCTTCGGTGCCCAGCGCGGACGCCAGGGACGTCAGGACGGACGGCCCGGTGAGCGCTTCCCGGGCAGGGTCTCAGCACCCGGCGGACAGTTTGCACGTGGCGGCGGTGCCGGTGGGCGCACCGCGATCACCGAAAGCCTCGGCCGCTCGGCGCTGGTCAAACGCGGCGGCGAGGGCATGTCGGTGCGCGAGGCGACGATCATTGCGGCCCTCGTCAACCATCCCGTGCTGATCGACGAGAATTTCGCCCATGTCGAGTTCCTCGATCTCGCCAATTCCGATCTGAAGCGGCTGCATGCGGCCATCCTCGACGCCATGGCGCACGATATGGCCAACAACCGCGAGGCTGTAATCGCGACGATCGAGCGGGCCGGCTGCGGTGAGATCTGGCGGCGCGCGGTGGCGCTGATCAAACGTGCGCGGCAATGGCCGGCGCTGGAAACGGCAGCACTCGACGATGCTCGTGATGCGTTCAGCCAAGCTCTCCACTTGCAGCGCAGCGCGCGCACCTTACATAAGGAGCTGAAGCAGGCGGAAGCAGCGCTCGCCAGCGATCCCACGGACGAAAATTACCGGCACCTGGTCGAAATCCAGGCGCAATTTCGTGATGTGCAGGCAACGGAAGCGCTGATCGAAGGGTTTGGCGTATCGTCGGGCAGAGCTGGGCGCGTTTAGATCGAAGCCTCCAGAAGACTGAAATGTAAGGACGTGCTTGCGCGTTGAATCAAGCGTGCGGTGCTCTAAGTCGGGTAATTGATTCGCTTTTTTCATGCGAATCATGCGAGAGGCGCTTGACCTTCCGGCAGAATGGCGGAATCAGGTCGATTCGAAACGTTAACCCGCCCCGGCATCGACGGGAATGCAGCGATGTAAGGTACTGATCACTGGACAGGCAGTCTGCTTGCCACAGATATCAGGGTTAATCTGGACTTAACGAGAGATGCAGTTACTGGCCCGGTAAAGCGCGTTCTGGAAGGAGCGCATCCAATTTGACCGGACCGGCAGCTTACGCGGCTTTGATACTCAGCCGCTTGGAGAAAATAAAGACTATGGCGACAAAGGAAAAGGAAGAAGTCGAGACCGAACGCGAGGCCGCGACCGATGGCCCTCTGCTCGACCTTTCCGACGATGCTGTCAAGAAGATGATCAAGGCCGCCAAGAAGCGCGGCTATGTCACCATGGACGAGCTGAATTCGGTGCTGCCCTCGGAGGAAGTGACCTCCGAGCAGATCGAGGACACGATGGCCATGCTTTCCGACATGGGCATCAACGTGGTCGAGGACGACGAGCAGGGCGAGGAGCCCGAAGCCGCCGATACTGCCGCTGACGCCGAGGAAGACGCGAACGAACTCGCCGAGCAGACCGGCACCGCCGTCGCCGCCACCACGACCAAGAAAGAGCCGACCGACCGCACCGACGATCCGGTCCGCATGTATCTGCGCGAGATGGGCTCAGTCGAGCTTCTGTCGCGCGAGGGCGAAATCGCGATCGCCAAGCGCATCGAGGCCGGCCGCGAGACGATGATCGCGGGCCTGTGCGAAAGCCCGCTGACCTTCCAGGCCATCATCATCTGGCGTGACGAGCTCAACGAATCGAAGATCCTGCTGCGCGAGATCATCGACCTCGAGGCGACCTATGCCGGGCCGGAGGCCAAGCAGGCGCCGGTTGTCGAGCGTATCGAGGAAGCCAAGACCGAGGAAAAGTCGCGCCGTTCGCGCGAGGACGAGGACGACATCACCAACGTCGGCGGCGACACCCGTGGCCTGGTGGACGATGACGAGGAAGACGATGACGAGGCGAGCCTGTCGCTTGCGGCGATGGAAGCCGAACTGCGCCCGCAGGTGATGGAGACGCTCGACGTCATTGCCGACACCTACAAGAAACTGCGCAAGCTGCAGGACCAGCAGGTCGAGAACCGGCTGGCTGCCGCCGGCACGCTGTCGCCCAGTCAGGACCGCCGGCTGAAGGAATTGAAGGACCAACTGATCAAGGCGGTGAAGTCGCTGTCCTTGAACACGGCGCGCATCGAGGCGCTGGTCGAGCAGCTCTACGACATCAACAAGCGCCTGGTGCAGAACGAGGGCAAGCTGCTCAGGCTGGCCGAAAGCTATGGTGTGCGCCGCGAGGAATTCCTCAAGGAATATCAGGGCTCGGAGCTCGATCCCAACTGGACCCGCTCGATCGGCAATTTGACTTCGCGCGGCTGGAAGGAATTCACCAAGAACGAGAAGGACGCCATCCGCGACCTGCGCGCCGAGATCCAGAACCTCGCCACCGAGACGGCGATTTCGATCCAGGAATTCCGCAAGATCGTCAACCAGGTGCAGAAGGGCGAGCGCGAAGCCGCGATCGCCAAGAAGGAAATGGTCGAGGCCAATCTGCGCCTCGTCATTTCCATCGCCAAGAAATACACCAATCGCGGCCTGCAGTTCCTCGATCTGATCCAGGAGGGCAATATCGGCCTGATGAAGGCGGTCGACAAATTCGAATACCGCCGCGGCTACAAGTTCTCGACCTACGCGACGTGGTGGATCCGGCAGGCGATCACCCGTTCTATCGCCGACCAGGCGCGCACCATCCGCATTCCGGTGCACATGATCGAAACGATCAACAAAATCGTGCGCACCTCGCGCCAGATGCTGCATGAGATCGGCCGTGAGCCGACGCCGGAAGAGCTGGCGGAAAAGCTCGCCATGCCGCTGGAAAAAGTGCGCAAGGTGCTGAAGATCGCCAAGGAGCCGATCTCGCTCGAAACGCCGGTCGGCGACGAGGAGGATTCGCATCTGGGCGACTTCATCGAGGACAAGATGGCGATCCTGCCGATTGACGCGGCGATCCAGGCCAATTTGCGCGAGACGACGACGCGTGTATTGGCCTCGCTGACGCCGCGCGAAGAGCGCGTGCTCAGAATGCGCTTCGGCATCGGCATGAACACCGACCACACGCTTGAAGAGGTCGGCCAGCAATTCTCGGTCACCCGCGAGCGCATCCGCCAGATCGAAGCCAAGGCGCTGCGCAAGCTCAAACACCCGAGCCGGTCGCGCAAGCTCAGAAGCTTCCTCGACAGCTGAGGCCGGGTGACGGATAAGCAGTTTCAAGGGCGCCGGTGGCGCCCTTTTCCGTTTAGGCACAGGCGATCACGATTGAACGCGCCGCTCTTGCGGGTCGTGCCTTACGAGAGGATAATTCCGCGACGGACGCATTCTCTGGGCGACAAACCCGGATGCCCGCCCCGGCGGTTGGACGCCGTGCTCCGTGGCACCGGAGGGAGGTGTGCCATGACAACTTACATCGTGCTGATCAACTGGACGGAACAAGGCGCCAAAAATGTGCGCGAGTCGCCGAAGCGGCTCGATGCCGCCAAGAAACTGCTGGGCGACATGGGCGGGTCCTTCAAGGCATTTTATCTCACCATGGGGGATTGCGACATGGTGGCTGTGGTCGAAGCGCCCGACGATGCCGTCCTGGCTCGCTTCTCGCTGATGCTGGCGACGGCCGGAAACGTCAGGACGCGGACACTCAAGGCTTTCCCGGAGGATGCCTATCGCGAGATCATCACCTCGCTAGGGTAAGTTGCGCTCCAGGCCTAGCCGGCCATTTCGCGGCTGTCGTGTTGCGTTGCGGCGCAACGGCGTTTGCCGGATAGTCGGTGCGTCCCTCTGGTGCCGTTTCGAAACATGAGCAAGCCTCTGCTGACCGTCTGGTATAATACGCGCTGTCCGGTCTGTGATGCCGGCATCAGCCGGCAGAAACGGCGGCTGATCGAGGCGGTCAAGGCCGGTCGGATCGAATTTCGCGACATCAATACCGAACCGACGGCGTTGGCCCGCTACGGCATAGGGCTGGAGGATATCCGGCGTCGGCTGCATGCGACCGACGCCGGTGGCAAATTGCTGGTCGGCGCAGATGTTGCAGTTGCGGTGTGGCTGATAACGCCGGGCGAGGGCGGGTTGGCGACGCTGTTCGGCAATCCCGCCGCACTGCCGTTGACGCGCTATGCCTATGATCGTTTCGCCGATCTGCTCTATGCCTGGAACCGGCGCAAAGGCCGCTGGTAACAGGTATCCATTCCTCCCGCACCGAGCGTTTCGCATGCCCCGCTATCAAGCCGCGGGGTCGCGAAGCCAGCCAACGATGCGGCGCACCGCAGGCAGCACCAGCAGCAGCGTTGGAGGCAGCTTTCTGCGCGAGGTTTTCACATTCGTCTGGGATTTCGCCGAAGCATCCGGTCCGTCGCCTTGCATCCATTCGCCGGTCTTCGGCGTAACTGCCCGGAACGGGGCGTTGCTTCACGTTAGACGCCTGGGGAGTGGCCTTCGGCCCCTCGCGCGCTTCCTCCGCCCTTGCCGGCGAAAACCAATCCTGCTGGCGCCATCTTCAGATACATCGTAAGATATATCTTGACTCCGCCGCTGTGAATACGTAGTTGAGATATATCTTAAGACATAACTCAAGGAGCAAACAATGCACAAAGACAATCATTTCGGGCGTCATCGTTTTGGCGAACACGCCGAGCGCGTTTTCATGCATATGGCCGGCAAGTTCGGCGGACGCGGCGGCGGCTTCGGCCCGTTTGGGCATGGCATGAGAGGCGGACGCGGCGGGCCGGGCGACATGTTCCGCGCCGGGCGCATGCTGGCCGACGGCGACCTCAAGCTGATCACGCTGTCGCTGCTGGCCGAGGCGCCGCGGCACGGCTACGACATCATCAAGGCGCTGGAGGAGCGCACCAGCGGCTTCTACAGCCCGAGCCCCGGCGTGGTCTACCCGACGCTGACCTTCCTGGAAGAGGCCGGCTACGCCGTTTCTGCGGCGGACGGCAACAAGAAGGTGTTTTCAATCACCGAGGCTGGGCAGGCGCACCTCAACGAAAATCGCGAGATGATCGACCACGTGCTCGAACATCTCGAGCGCTTCGGCCGCAAGATGGCTAAGGCGCGCGACTGGTTCGGCTGGAACGACGACGGCGACGGTGGCCGGCGCGGCCGCGGCCGCTCGGAAAAGCGCGACGAGTTTCGCGCCGTGCGCCACCGGCTGCGCGCCGCGCTCGGCGAAATCGTCGATGCGTCTGAAGGAAAGCAGGCCGAGGCAATCAGCATATTGGAAGCTGCCGCAGAGGCCTTGGAAGCGTTGTCGCGCGACTGACCTCTGAGTGCCAAGCCAGCTGCGGCCCTTGCCCGCTCGGCCAAGGACCGGTACTGAAAATCATCCTGCACCGCGCTATGTGGTGCAGGATGATTGCCGTTGGAGGATACCCCATGTCTTTTCTGAAGCGTCTTTTTGGCGGAGGCAACGAAGCCGCCGAGCCAAAGACAGCGGCGCCGGCAAAGCAGATCGAGCACAAGGGCTTTTTGATCAGCGCCACGCCCTACAAGGCCGAGGGCCAGTACCAGACCTGCGGCGTGGTTTCGAAGGAGATCGACGGCGTGATGAAGGAGCACAAATTCATCCGCGCCGACCGCTTTGCCGGGCTTGACGACGCTATCGACATTTCGATCAAAAAGGGCATCCAACTGGTCGACGAGCAAGGCGAAAAGATCTTCGGGTAGATCGGCTACCACAGCCTTGGGTCGATTGGCCCGCTTTCCAACGCCAGCACGGCGAAGACACACTCGTGAACCCGGCGTAGCGGCTGCTTGGCGACAAATCGCGTTAGCGCTTCGTGGCCAAGCGCGAACTCTCTGAGCGCCAAGGCTGCGCTTGCCGGCCAGGCCGCGTTCTCGGAGGCGCACGAGATTGTTGGGCGCGTCATATTCGGGACCATAGATGATGCGCAAATATTCCGGGCCGCGGACCTTCAGCGCCGGCTGGATGACCCCCTTCTTGCCACGGCTGACGAATAACCAATGGCAGTTGTGTGGCCCACCACAATAGGTTGTCGCCAACGACAACAAGGGCAGGCGCCAGGCGCCTTCCCTTGTACAATTCAGACGATGCTGACGCTCTACGCCGCGGTGGCCACGCGCTCGGCACTACCGTTCGCGGCCACAATGGCGTCGACCTTGGCCGACGCCTTGGCCAGCGCTGCTGCCACCGCATCGGCGCCCATCCCGACTCCTTCGATGCGGATGACCTCGACATCGTTCATGCCGAGAAAGCCGAGTACGCTGCGCAGGTAGGGAATGGCGTGATCGAACTGCACGGCCGCACCTTCGGAATAGATGCCGCCCGAAGCCAGCACGATATAGACCTTCTTGCCGGTGACGAGGCCCTTGGGGCCGTTCTCGCCATAGGCAAAGCTCTTGCCGGAACGGGCAATGTGATCGACCCAGGACTTCAGCGTCGAGGAGATGTTGAAGTTGATGAAGCCGGTGGCGAGAATGACGGTCTCGGCCGCAAACAGCTCGTCCAGCACCGTGTCGGAAACGCCGACGACCTCAGCCTGGCGCTGGCTGCGCGCTTCGACCGGCATATATATGCCGGTCGAATAGTCGGGGTCGATATGCGGCAGCGGGTTGGCTACGAGGTCGCGGGCGACAAGCCTGGCCGAGGGATTGGCGGCAAGCAGCTTCTCGGCGAGTTCGGTGGCGATGCGGGTCGAGTGCGAGGCGGCGCCGCGTGGGCTGGATGTGACAAGAAGGATCGACATGATGGGTCTCCAGGGTTGGACTTAAAATCTCCCGGCAAATATGTGTGCGCAGACCCATTTGAAAAACTGGTATATTTTGTATATGATCCATCTAAATTGTGGATTGAACGATGCAACCGAACCCGACGCTTGACCAACTGCAGATACTGGTTGCGGTGGCCGAGACCGGCAGCTTCTCGGCCGCCGGGCGCAAATTGAATCGCGCGCAATCGGTGATCAGCTACGCTATCGCCAACCTCGAAGCGCAGCTCGGGCTGAAGCTGTTCGAGCGCGAGGGCACGCGTGAACCGCAACTGACCGATGTCGGCAAGGCGACGCTGGAAGATGCGCGACGCATGGTCGGCGTGCTGCAACGCATCCGCTCGCGTGTCGACGGATACCGGCAGGGATTGGAGGCGGAAGTTACGCTGTCGGTCGACGTGACACTACCGTCGCCGGTGCTGGTTCGGGTGCTAAAGGCATTCGAGGCGCAGTTCCCGGCAGTGACGCTGCGTCTGCATATCGGCTCGCTTGGCCTGATCCTCGATCATGTTGTCGGCGGACAGGCCGATCTCGGCATCGGGGGGCTTCTGGGTGAGACGGACGTGAATCTGCTTCGCATCGGCTTCATCTCCCTGGTGCCAGCTGCAGCGCCTGAACACCCGCTGGCGCTGCTGCCGAGACCAGTGGCGCTAGAGGATGTCCGCGAACACATCCAACTGGTCGTCTCGGACCAATCCGAGCGTACGCGCGGGCGTGACTATGGCGTCTTCGCCTACCGCACCTGGCGGCTGACGGATGTGCGCACCAAGCACGTGCTGATGCGCGAGGGGCTGGGCTGGGGCGGGCTACCGCGATGGCTGATTGCCGATGATCTGGCGAACGGCCGGCTCGTCGAACTCAATCTCGAGCCTTACAGCGAAGTCCGCTCGCCGCTCTATGCCATGCATCGCGCCGATCGCAGCCCGAAACCGGCGGCCGCCTGGCTGATCGACCAGTTCAAGCGCCAGCTCGGCTGTTTCAACGAGTTCGAGCCGGGTGAGATGCCTGCGAAGGAGCCGGAGACAGGCCGTCGATCAGCGCCATGAGAACGGCGCGGTAATCCTCGATCGAGGCTCCAGCTTCAATGGCGAGCGCTGCGCGGTCGAAGGCAGCGGCGAGCAAAGCGGTCAGTGCTTCCACAGGCAATCTCTTCATGGAGTGCGACCGCATCGTGGCAACAAGGCTGTCGCGCAGCGAACGGTTGCCATGGCGATTGTCGATCGCATCCATGGCGGCGCGGCCGAGCACGGCCGGGCCATCAAGCAGCAAGAGTCGAGTTCGGCCGGGGGCACGCATGGCAGCCAGATAGGCATCCGAGCCGGCAATCAGCGCATCGTGGGCAAATAGCGAAGGCGGCGACGCGCGTTCGATCTCTTCCGCGATGGCTTGCGCCTCTTTTTCGACCACAGCGGCAAACAGCGCCTGCTTGTCGGCAAAGTGATGATAGAGCGCGCCGCGCGTTACGCCAGCAGCGGCGACGATCTCGGGTGTGCTGGTCTCGGCATAGGATTTTTCGGTGAACAGTTTTCGCGCCGCGGCGATGAGCTCGGCGCGTGTCGCCTCCGTGCGATCGCGGTTGGAGCGGCGAGCGGATCGTTGTTGCATACATGCAGCCTGTATGTTAGTTTAATTTAGATGCAGACTGTATGTTATTCGCCGGGAGAAGGAAAGATGAGGACGACGAGCTATTATCCGGTGCTGATGACGGGCGATGTTGCCGGCACTGCAGCCTTTTATATCGCGCATTTCGGCTTCAAGCCGCTGTTCGAGGCCGACTGGTACGTCCATCTGCGCTCAGCCGAAGATCGTCGCGTCAACCTCGGCATCGTCCAGGGCGATCATGAGACGATCCCGAAGGAGAGGCGGGGCCGCACCTCCGGCCTGCTGATCAATTTCGAGGTCAGGGATGCGGATGCCGTCTATGAGCGGATCACCGCCGCCGGGCTACCGATCCTGCGAACGCTGTGCGACGAACCCTTCGGCCAGCGCCACTTTATCACCAAAGATCCCAACGGCGTGCTGATCGACGTCATCAGGCCGATCCCGCCGAGCCCGGAATTCCTAGCGCAATACGCCGATGGCGCGGCGGGCTGAGCGAGACAGCGGCCGCTGGCAGGAACTGTCCGCAGACGCGACGTGAGGGCTTTAGCCGCGTGGCCGGTCACGCCTTTGCGGTTTATGCTTAGGGGTTAATCAACCCTGGGCCTTCTCCATGCGTGAAATCTGCCTTGTCCGCGCACCCTCCAACCTTGGCCTCCGCCCGCTCCGGCCGGGGCATATTCCGGGGACCTGGCGCGCGCCGCAGGCGCTTACCGAAGCCGGCTTGGTCGAGATGCTTTCGCCCGCCAAAGTGGTTGATCTTGATCGGCCCGCCTATAGCACCGAGCCACAGCCGGGCACCCGGCTGCGCAAGGGCAACGCCATACGCAGCTTCAATCTCGCACTCGCCGAAATCGTTGCCGGCGCGCTGGGACGAGGCGAGTTCCCGCTGGTCGTGGGCGGCGACTGCGCTGTCCTGCTTGGCGCGCTGGCCGCAGCACGGCGATCTGGTCCGGTTGCGCTGGTCCATGTCGATGGCCACAGCGATTTCCGCCATCCGGGCAATTACGACGTCAACGCCTCACTCGGCTCGGCCGCCGGCATGGACCTTGCGCTCGCAACCGGACGTGGTGAGCCGTTGCTGACCGACTGGCCCGGCATCGCAAGACCGCTTGTCGCGGACGAACAGGTGATACAGATCGGCGAACGCGAGAACCGCAACGCCAACTTCGGCTGGCCGGACATCCATTCGACCGCGATGACGTTGATCGACGTCTTTGCCGTGCGCGAGCTTGGCGCGGCGAAGGTCCTGGACAAGACCTGGAGCACGTTGGCGCGAACCGGCTGGCCCCACTGGGTGCATTTTGACGTCGATGCGCTCGATCAGACAGTCATGCCGGCAGTGGATTCACCGGGCAGCCCCGGCATCGATCCTGACGATCTCGTCGACATTCTCACGGCGCTGGTGGCGGATACGCGCTGCACCGGAATGGATATGACCATTTTCGATCCGGATCTCGATCCGACCGGCGAACTGGCCGCGCTGCTGGTTTCGCTGCTTGGCCGGATCTATGCGCCGCGATAGAGCCTGCCCATTCCGATAGGTTCGGGATGGGCTCTATCTTGTTTGACCATGATGTTGTCCGAAAAACCGGTTCCCACTTTTTGCTGCGCTGACCTTCGGTTCGGGATCAAGGTCGAGCACTCAGCTTCGCGCCACTGGCATCACCGTGACCTGAGTAATGCCGGAGCGGCGCACCACCGTGCACAGCGTCTCGTGGCCGATGCGCTCGGCGTCGAGCATGCGCACCAGATCGTCGACACCGGTGACCGGGCGGCCGTCGATGGCGGCAATGATGTCGCCTTCCCTGAGGCCGGCCTTGTCCGACGGGCTGTTCTTTTCGACGGTGCGCAGGCGCACCGCCGTGCGGCTCGATACTTGCGACAAAAGGGCTGCGCGGCGCGGCAGGTTGGTGGTGTCGGCTGAAACGCCGATGAAGGCACGGCGCACGCGGCCGAAGCGGATGATTTCCGAGATGACGAAATTGGCCGTGTTGGAGGCAACCGCGAAGGCGATGCCTTGCGCACCATGGATCATCGCGGTGTTAACGCCTATCACCTCGCCGGCCGAGGACACCAGTGGTCCGCCGGAATTGCCGGGGTTGAGCGCGGCGTCGGTCTGGATGACGTCGTCGATCAGCCGGCCGGTGGAGGCACGCATCGAGCGGCCGAGTGCCGAGACGACGCCAGTGGTGACGGTCCATTCGAAGCCGAGCGGGTTGCCGATGGCAATTGCAATCTGGCCGCGCCTCAAACGCTTGGAATCGCCGAGCGGCGCAACGTCGGCAAAGTCACCGTCGGCGCGCACCAGCGCAATGTCGGTGTCGGGGTCGCGGCCGAGCACGCGGCCTTCCCTGGAAGCGCCGTCCGGCATTGATACGCGCACGCTGCGCGCATCGCCGACGACGTGGAAGTTGGTGACGACCAGCCCGTCCGGCGCGATGACGAAGCCGGAACCATGGCCGCCCGGGCCACCGATGCGCTCGATGCGGCAGACGGCGGGCCCGATGCGGTCGACGGCATCGGCGACCGTCGCCGAATAGGCATCGAGAAGGGCATCGTCATATTGCAATTGCTGAGCGGGCAGGGCCACCTGAGGACTCCGTTTGGAACAAGATGAACAATGCCTATATGTGCGGAGCAGCCGGACCGGCCGCGACCTGACCAGATGGCCAGTCAAATGCTCAACTAGCCGTCAGGCGAGTATCCGCCAACCCCCGCCGGGCGATATCTGGGTCACGAAGAACCCAGGAGACAAATCATGAGCGATTTCAATCTGAGCATGTTATCCGACGCCATTGCCGACATCGCGGCAGCTGCGGCACCAGCGACGGCCAGCTTCGCGACGCACCAGCGGACGTCAACTGCTTTCCACTGGCGGGACGGCTATTTCGTCACTGCCGAGGAGGCGGTCGAGGCCGGCGAGGAGATCGAGCTGACGTTTTCTTCGGGCCAAGCCGTCAAGGCCGAACTGGTCGGCCGCGACCCGTCCACCGGCACGGCCGTTTTGAAACCGGCCGGCGCGCCGAGCGCCCCGTCATTGGTAAAGGCGGAGGCGGTGCGGCCGGGCAATCTGGCAATCATCGCGGGCAATAGTGACGGTACGTCACTCGCCACCTTCGGCACGGTCGGCGAGGTCGGTCCGGCCTGGCGCTCGATGCGGGGCGGCACGATCGACCGGCGCATCAACCTTGCCGTCAATGCCGGCGGCCGTTTCGAGGGCGGCCCTGTGCTCGACGCCAAGGGCGGACTGATCGGCATGCTGCTGTTCGGGCCACGCCGGCGGGCACTGGTCATGCCTTACGAAACGATCGAACGGGCAGTCACGACACTGCGCGAGAAGGGTCATGTGGCGCGCGGCTATCTTGGCGCCGGCCTGCATCCGGTCCGCAATGGTGATACACAGGGCGCCATGGTGATGAGCCTGGACGATAACGGCCCGGCGAAAGCAGCCGGTCTCAGCCTCGGCGACATCATCGTGTCGTGGAACGCAGAGGCGGTGCATGGCCCGCGCGAGCTGATCCGCAAGCTCGGGCCAGACAGTGCCGGTGCCCTGGTGACACTCGGCGTGGTGCGCGGCGGCGAGAATCGTGAGGTTTCCCTGACCATCGGTGAAAAACCACTGAGCTGAGGGATAGATGGTAAGCGGTGAGGTCGCTGGCAGACGGCTGACGGTGCTGATCGCGCTCGCTGACGCCGAGCGCGCACGAAGTCTGTCCGCGGCTCTCGCCGCGACCGATGATCTGCGGCCGGTTCTGGCGGGCGATGTCGACGGGCACGGGGCGGCGGATGTCGCCATCGTCGATGACCATGGAGTACAAGGCGGTCTCTTCGACGCGGCTATGCCTCGCGTGCTGCTATTATCGCGAGCGGCCCGTGAACGGCCGGCCGATACAGTGTTTGCCGTGCTGCCGGTGCAAGCGGACGAGTTGCTGATCGCCGCCGCCGCGCGGCTGGCGGCGGCGGGCTACCGGATTTCGCGCGACAGCCATGCTCTATCCGATCTGCATCACGATTTGACCTTCCACGACAGCGGCCGGTTCGAGGAGGAACCAACTGACGAGCATATCGTCCGGCCGACGCTTTCGCCGCGCGAAAGCGAGGTGCTGGCGCTGCTGGCCGAAGGCGCGCCCAACAAGGTTATCGCGCGACGACTGGACATCTCCGTGCACACGGCGAAGTTCCACGTCGCGGCTATCTTGACCAAGCTCGGTGCCGTCAACCGCACCGATGCGATCGCCATCGCCATGCGGCAAGGCTTGGTGCTGGTCTAACGTGGATCAAAGGGCCGGTTCGATGTCGGTCAGCCGGAAGTCGTCACCCTTGAACAGCAATGGCATGGCTTCGAGACGGGCCGTAGCATAAGCAATGCAGTCGCCGAAGTTCAGAGCGGCAGGATGCCGGCCTTTGCCGTAGCGCAGGAAAGCCTGACGGGCGACAGCGGCGTGGTCGGCCGTGAAGGGTATCGTTTCGATCGAGGCAGTGCGCAAAAAGGCTTCGAAACGATCGATAATCTGATCCTGCCAGCGACCGACAAGCACCATTGTCGTTTCGAGCAATGTCGGTGCCGCAAGCAAACGTCTTTCAGCCTGGGCGATTGCCAAAACGAATCGATCGTAGCCCGGTTCCGCGCGCAAGATGGCGACCAGCGCCGAGGAATCGATGATCATCGCGTCGGGATGCCCAGCTCATCGTAACCGAGAATTTCATCTTCGCTCATCGCGTCTTCGCGCTCCGGTATTCGTGCGGCCCGTTCGGCAATGGCCATCAGACGTTGAAAGAGATCACCGGTCTCCTCGCGGGGCACAAGCCGTTCGCGCGCAACTTCCCGCTCAAGGCTTTGACGGATGGCCTCCGTCACCGATACCCGGCGGCGGCGGGCGAGCTCACGCGCCAATTGCTCGACCTTGGTATTCTTGATAGACAAAGCCACTTATATATTCTTCCTGTTTAGGTAGAATATAACAATTTTGCTCGGCGATTCAACGCGTCTCACGAAATCCACAACCCTCCGTGGCGTCACACCGTTACGGCCGCAGGCCCTTGTATCCGTCGTTGGTGCGGGCAAGGATCGCAAAGAGAAAAGATAGCGGAAAAGAGCGTAGCACAAGGAGACGCAACGATGTCGCTCAAGGGAAAGACGCTATTCATCTCCGGCGGGTCGCGCGGCATCGGACTGGCGATTGCGTTGCGCGCGGCGCGCGACGGCGCCAACGTGACGATCGCGGCCAAGACCGCCGAGCCGCATCCGAAGCTGCCGGGGACGATCTACACGGCGGCGCAAGAGATCGAGCAGGCCGGCGGCAAGGGGCTGCCAGCGCCGTGCGACATCCGTGATGAAGCGCAGGTCGCCGAAGCCGTCGCCAAGACCGTGGAGAGGTTCGGCGGCATCGATATTTGTATCAACAACGCCAGCGCCATCCAACTCACCGGCACGCTGGAGACCGACATGAAACGCTACGACCTGATGCACCAGATCAATACGCGCGGCACTTTTCTCGTCTCCAAAATGTGCATTCCATACTTAAGGTTGGCGGAAAATCCTCACATTTTGAATCTGGCACCGCCGCTCGACATGAAGGCCAAATGGTTCAAGAACCATGTCGCCTACACGATGGCGAAGTTCGGCATGTCGATGTGCACGCTGGGCATGAGCGCCGAGTTCGCCAGGGATGGCATCGCGGTCAATTCGCTATGGCCGATCTCTACCATCGACACGGCGGCGGTGCGCAACCTCTTGGGCGGAGCGACGGTGGCAGCGATGAGCCGTTCGCCCGACATCATGGCCGATGCGGCATACGCCATCCTGGTCAGGCCGTCGCGCGAGGCGACCGGCAATTTCTACATCGACGAAGAAGTGCTGCGTGCCGAGGGCGTCAGCGATTTCTCGACCTATGCGCCGGGCGCGACAGGCCCGCTCGCCGGCGACTTTTTTGTGCCGGACGAGGTGTTCGGGCGGACTGATACCAAAATCAAAGCTATCTACTGACGGAAGTATCTACCTACAGAAGTATCCTCAAAAGACCGGCACAGACGCATGCTCACTCCCCGGCTTTCTTGGCTTTGCCCAGGCCCATCAGCCGGTCGATATAAGCAAGCATGAATGCCGAGGCGACGAAGGCCAGATGAATGATGGTCAGCCACATCAGCTGGTCGGTCGTGTAGGAGACCGAGTTCAGGAACACCTGCAAGAGGTGGATCGAGGAGATCGCTACGATTGTCGAGGCGACCTTGACCTTCAGCGAGCCGACATCGATCGTGCCCAGCCAATGCACCTTGCCGTCATTTTCATCGAAGCGGCTGACGAAGTTTTCGTAGCCCGAGATGATCACCATCACCACCAGTGAGGCGACCAGCGCGGCATCGATGAGGCCGAGCATTTTCAGGATGGTGTCGGTGTCATCGAGCGTGAAGGCGACAGGAACGAACTCGAACAGCTTCTTGCCGAAGGACACGGCATAGATGGCAAGTGCCGCGCCCAGTCCGAGATAGAAGGCGACCAGCAGCCAGCGCGAGGCGAGAATGATCGATTCGATGGCAAGTTCGATGCGCTTCATGTGACGGTTCCGGGCTTCTTTGCGGAGCGCCGTATTTCGGGCAGGCTGCGGCGGTTTGCAAGGTCCTAAAAAAACGAAACCCCGCCGGGAGGGGACCGGCGGGGCTCGCGTGTCCCGCTGGAGTCGGGACAGGGCAGGGAAGCCCTGTCCAGAATTTGGGATTGGTAGCCGCGCGTTTCAAGATTGATGACCGCGCGACTCAATGGTTGATCGAATCGCGCGGTTCACATTGCGGTTTATTGGGCGCTGGCCACCGGCGCCACCAGGGGGGTAATCCGGCGGATGGCGACGCGCCGGTTCTCGCGATTGGGTCCCGACGTGTTGACCTTGAGATACTCCTCGCCATAACCCTGCGTCGTCAGGTTCTCCGGCGGGATGCCAAAGGCATTGGTCAGAGCTTCGGCGACCGCCTCGGCGCGGCGGTCGGACAGAGCGAGGTTCGCCTCCGGCGTGCCGACTGCATCGGTATGGCCTTCGATCAGGAAGGTCTCGGCCGGGTTTTTCTTCAGCAGCTTCTCCATGGCGTTGGCAACACCCTCCAGCTTCTGGACCTCGGTGTCGGAAATCGAAGCCGAACCGAACTCGAAGTTGAGCGTATCGAGGTCGATCCGGCGGGCGATGTCACGCACTCGGGCCGAGCGCTTGACCTCGTCGACCGAATAGAGGCGCTGGACCCTCTCCACCGGCGGCCGTTCGAGGAAGGTGTAATAGTCGTCCGGATCCTCGACCTCTTCGGAATCCAAAATGTACTCCTCTTGCGGAATGGTAAGGCGCATCGGCGGCAGGTCGTCGCCCGGGTCGCGCCAGTCTGCATCATCGTCATAGTAGCGCTCGTCGACATAGCTCAGCACATATTCGCGCCCGTCAGGCGCGATGCGTGAACGCTGGATGACGTCGCCGTAGCGGTTGCGGATAGTGACGATCCGGACACCATTGTCACGCTCGACGATTTCCCGGGTGCGATCGCCCGACAGGTCCTCATAATAGACATTCCTGGCGCCGCGGTGCATGCGCGGGGCATCGCTGCTTTCCACGAAGGTCTGGTTGTTGAACTGCAGGATGACGCGGTCGCCGAATTCCCTGACGACGTTGGCGCCCTGCGGGCGCGGACGGCGGCGAACATCCTCGATGTCGGGCGCACGCTCGACGCGCTTGCCTTTTTCCTCGGTCACCGGAACGATCTTTTCAGGCTTGATCTCCTGCTGGGCTGCCTTGTCGTCGGTAGGTGGCGGTCCCTCCTCGATCGGAGCAGGCTTCGGGGCTTCCACCTGGTTCTCGCCCTGCTGGGCTGGCTGGTTGCCCTGCTGCTTACCGGCATTTTGGCCGCGCTCCTTGCCGCCCTTGCGCTTGCGCAAGACATCCTTCTGGCTGTCCAGTATGGGCGCCTCGTTCGGGTTGGCGGCGGCTTCGCCCTGAGCAGGGAGCCCACCCTCGGCGGGTGCTGCCTGTTCGCCCGTCGTCGTGGGCTGCTCACCGGTTGCGGGCTGCTGTTCGCCGGTCACCGGCTCTTCCACAACGGGCTTCTTGCCACGCTTTTTCGCCTGGTTCTCGGGCTGTTCGCCTTGAGCAGGAGCCGCTTGCTTCTCGGTTGGAAGTGGCTCGGCCTGTGGGAGAGGCTCACCGGCGGGGCGTTCCTTCTTGCGCGGCGCCTGTTCGGCCGGTGCCGCCTCGATCTGCTGGTCTTGCTTGTTCTTCCTCTTGCGCGGATTGACTTGCTCGTTGTTGTCGTTCGCGGGTGCAGCCTGCTCGGCCGGCTGTTCGGCAGGCGCGGCCTCCTGCTGTTGCTGGTCGCGCTTCTTTCTCCTCGGCTTGAGCTGCTGCTGATCGTCGTTCGCGGGTGCAGCTTGCTCGGCCGGCTGTTCGGCAGGCGCGGCCTCCTGCTGCTGCTGGTCGCGCTTCTTCCTGCGCGGTTTGAGTTGCTGCTGATCGTCGTTAGCAGGCGCGGCCTGCTGGTCAGCCGGAGCGGCTTCGATCTGCTGCTGGTCGCGCTTCTTCCTGCGCGGTTTGAGTTGCTGCTGATCGTCGTTAGCAGGCGCGGTCTGCTGGTCAGCCGGAGCGGCTTCGATCTGCTGCTGCCTCTTCTTCCTTCGTTGATTTCCTTGCTGCTCTTCGCCGGAAGGCGCGAGCTGTTCAGCAGGCGCGGATTCACTCTGTTTTTGCTGCTCGCGCTTGTTCCTGCGCGGCTTCTGCTCGGGCTCGCCCGATTGTTCGGCGGGCGCCGCTTCGGATTGTTTTTGCCGGTCGCGCCTCTTGCCGGGCTTCTGTTCCGGCTCCGACTTTCCGCCTTGAGCGCAGGCTTCGGCCGATTCGCCCTCGGCACAATTCGACTGCGCCGGGATAAACATTGCGCTGTTCCGGGCGGGGCCGAATGCAGCATTGCCTTGCAGCGGGAACGCGCCTAACGGCGCGGACGCCATCAACAGGCCAAGCGCCGTGCCTGCCAGAATCCGTGGTTGGCGTTTCATCATAAACACTCCTTGTGGCGTCCCATCCGTGCCCAAACTTTCAGCAACCATGTTTGGTTCCTGTTTGCAGGTCTTAGCGGTGGCACAGGGCGATTGACCGGCGTTTTGAAGGCGACTTCGTGTCATTCGTATGTTCCTGGCGTATCGTTCGGACGAGGCGCAAAGGTTGCCGTGCTTGACCTTGAGGCGTCCGAGGGCCACATGCCGACAATGGACAAGCCGTTCTGGAAGACCAAGACGCTCGAGGCGATGACCCCGGCCGAGTGGGAATCACTCTGCGACGGTTGTGGCAAGTGCTGCCTGTCCAAACTCGAAGACGAGGACACCGGAGAGATCTACTGGACCAGCGTCGGCTGCCGGTTGTTCGACGCTGGAAGCTGCCGCTGCTCCGACTATGCCAACCGGCTGGCGCGTGTTCCGGATTGTGTCGGGCTGACGCCGCAGAATGTGCGCACCATCAGCTGGCTGCCCAAGACCTGCGCTTACCGCCTGGTCGCCGAGGGCCGCGATCTCTATTGGTGGCACAGGCTGGTGTCTGGAAGCGACGAGACCGTGCACGAGGCAGGCATCTCGATGCGCGGCCGAGTCAGCGCCAGCGAGATCGACCTTGCCGAGCCGGACGACTATTTCGACCATATTCTCGCGGACGAGCCTTAGGATTTTATCGCAAAATCGAGAATCCGGAATCGACGGCAAAACGGACGTTGTCCATCCACCATGCTATCCACCCTATGTAGCACCGCCGTCCATAGCACCGCCTTCAGAAGCGAGAGACTGTTCCGGTCTGCCTCATGAACTGGAGATGAATGGCCGGTTCGCAAAAAATTCAGACAGGCGGGTGCATTCTCCTCCCATCGGTTCGACGAAACGGGTGGAAACCCTCAACAAGGAGAGAAGACAATGTTCAACACCATCAAGACGGCGGCTCTTTCGGCTCTTGTCGGCCTTGGCACGCTTGCTGCCATCCCCGCTCATGCTGACAGCATCTATCTCGGCTTCGGCAACAACCAGGACCCGCGCGTCGGCGTCTATGCCGGCGACGAAGATGATGGTTACTATCGCGAACACCGCCGTCATGGCGGCTGGCGCCGGTTCTGTTCGCCGGAGCGTGCCATCGACAAGGCCGAACGCATGGGCCTGCACCGCGCCCGCATCATCGACATCAACCGCCGCACGGTCAAGGTCGCCGGCCGCCAGTATGGCGACCGTGTCGTGATCGTATTCGCCAACGAGCGCGGCTGTCCGATCATCTATCGCTAAGGTCTTCGGGCCTGCGGCCGGCTGACTTGCAGCCGGTAGCGTAGCAGAGCCCTTTCCGCCAGGACGGAAAGCGCGGCTTAAAAAAGCCCCGGAGGATCGATCCTCCGGGTTTTGCATGTGCAAGCGATGATCATTTCAATTCGAAAGTCACCGTCACCTGTGCGGTATAGGAATTCTCGCCGGCTTGCACCGGGACCGACGCGCCGGCGGCATCGAATGCCTTGGCGTTGATCGGCATCGGCGGTGGTGCGAAATTCTGGTCGGTGATTTCCAGGACCCGGCCGATGCCGACGCCGGCTGCTTCGGCCAGCGTCTTGGCCTTGGCCATGGCATTGGCGACGGCCTTCTTGCGTGCCTCGGTGACGGCTGCCGCCGGATCGTCGTTGGAGAAGGAGATGCCGCCGCCTTGGTTGACGCCGAGCGACACCGCCTTGTCGAGAATGTCGCCGGTCTTGTCGATGTCGCGGATGCGCACCGACAGCGTGTTGGTCACCTGATAGGCGACAAGCTCGGCCTCCTGGCTGCCGTCGGGCTTGTTGGCGTAGTTATAGCGCGGGTTGATCTGAATGCCCGCGGTCTGCAGGTCGCGCTCCTTGATACCGGATGATTTCATTGCAGCGATCACCGCGGCCATGGCGTCGTTATTGGCATCGAGCGCTGCACGTGCCGTCTTGGCTTCGCGCATGACGCTGAGCGTCAGCAGAGCCAGATCGGGTGCTATCGCCGCCTCGCCTTCACCGGTGACGACGATACGCGGCGGCGGTGGTGAATCGGCGGCGGCCGCGATCGCCGGTAATGCGACTGCGGCGGCAATCGCCAGGGGCAAAATACGTCTGGTCATAAAATCTCCTCGATCTGCGATCCCAAGGCAGCCGAGTAGGCCGCGTCCAATGGGCGACGTGCAATAGGTTATCAATATGGGCTGATTTGGGCGATCTCTGCCAGCCCCCTTGGAACGCCTGCTTGGATAGCTTCGGAAAGGCTTGTGCGGTTCAGGGAAAAACACTAATCCAGCACCGTGGGGCCTGTAGCTCAATGGTTAGAGCCGGCGGCTCATAACCGCTTGGTTGGGGGTTCGAGTCCCTCCGGGCCCACCATTGGCTTTTGTGGCCGTTGATTTAATTGGATTTTTTGGCCATTTTTGTCCCACCTCTTTCAACCCCCTCAGAAAGTGGGACAATTTTGTTCTCTTTTCGATCGATAACCAGCAGGTATTTCGCCGCTCTCGCTACCTTCCGGCGACGCGCTTTCTTGATGTAGTGGTCGGGCTGCTGGTACGTAGTCCACCCATATATCGCCTTCAGCTGCTCGTGCGTCGCGCCGTTCTCAGCGGCGATCGTCGCGCCGGCCTTGCGAATTCCATGAGCACTGCAGTGCGGCAGCTCAGCTTGATCACACCACTGGCGCATCTTGTTGCCCAGACCGTTCTCCGAGAACGGGCGACCATACTCATTGACCAGGAAGGTCATCTGGTCGGAGGGCGTGTGCTCAAGTTCCGCCTCTAGTTCGGGCAGAAGCGGGAGCTCCACCAACACCGCATCCTTGTTACGACTGGTCTTCCCAGGCTTAATTCTGATCCACTTCTCCCACTGCTCGGTCTCCTCGTTGTAGACGAGCGTGATGTGCTGTCGACCGAAGATCGCGACGTCGGACAACCGCAGGCCAGTAAACATGAAGATCGAGAGCGCACGTCTGGCTGCGGTACCCAGCGGATGCCGCTTCTCATATTGAACGATCTCCGACACGTCCCATGGGTGCCAGCCGTCGCCGCTCTTTAGCCGTCTGATGCCGCGGGCGGGATTGGAGTCGACGCCCGGAATCTCTGTGTCCTTTGCCCACTCAAACATCGCGCTGATGGCTTTTACGATATTGTTTGCCGCGCCAAGGGCGTCGAGCCTGGTGTCCCTGATCTCCTTAACATGAGACCGTTTCATACCGGCGAATGGCAGAGATCCCTTGGTGGGATACTGAGGATCCGGGTCACCTTCGAGGGGATGAGGTAATTCGCATACGCGCTCCAGAATTGCTCGTCGGCGCGCCATAGTGTCTTGGGTGATTTCCGTGCCGCCCCGACGGTAATACTCCTGGCAAAGCCACAGCAACGTGCCTTTCTTCGCTGGCTCGGAAGGCTTGGGGAGGCGCCGGCAAATCTCGGGAAGAGTGCCGGGCCGAACATAAGTGACCTCGGCGCGCGCGCACCGCAGTTCCTCGAGGAACTCGTCGCTGCCGGTCGGTTCACGGAGCCGGACCTTCTTCCGACCCGGTGCGCGAAAATAGTACCGATCATTGCCGTGGCGATCAGTGTCCTTCACTACGCCCTTAAGATCGATTTTCACGGGCTCATCCGTCATGTTCGTGGTTTTCGATCCCAAGGATTGTCTAGTGGCGGCGAATCTTCGTCAAGCTTTGGTGCTCCTCCGATTTGGCGGTGAGGGAGCTTTCGAAAGGCCAATACAAGTTCCTCGACGTCCCAAACAATGCGCCCCTTGCTCGGCATTCGTGGCTGGGGCATCCGGCCGTCCTGGACCATTTCATCAAAGGTCGTTGAGCTTACGCCGATGAACGTCGCAGCCTGCTCGCGATTGATTCCTACCGGCGGGAGCGAGGGCGGCAAGACGCTCGGGGTGCGTAGCATCGGTTTAGCGCGTTGAAAGCGCGTTTTTGACGCCTGCCTGTCTTCCTATGTACCTGTCCGAATATTGCAGACGCTCAATCATGTCCTAGCCCTGTGCTTGCAGGCTCACCCTAGGTCTCCAGACCTCAGGATCGCTCAAGACACCGGACTCTTTTCCAGCCTTTGTGTACGATGATGGGTATCTTAATGCGCTCGAGGCCAAGAACTGAATGGTCGGCGACTTGGAAGGGCAAAATGACCGTGGAACCACGAATCTGAGTCAGAGGCGGAATCCAACTGAGGAAAGTATGGCTGTGTTTTCAGACGGTTATGACTCTCATGCATGCGTAACAACCAACAAGAATACCAACAAAATGTTTCTGTGGTTACTTTCATTCCTCATGGAATGCGCGACTGATTTGGTCCGACAGCGGCTTCACAAAATAAGAAAGCGCCGTACGCTCGCCCGTCTGGATCATCGCTTCGGCCGGCATGCCGGGCACGAGCGTCAGGTCCTTGAGCTTCGTCAGTTCCGCATGCGGAACCGACAGACGCACCAGGTAATACGAAACGCCGTTTTTTTCGTCCGTCGCCAGATCGGCTGCGATCCGGCTGACATATCCGTTCAATACCGGCGTGGTCCTCAGATTGAAGGCTGACATCCGCAGCACGGCCTTGTGACCAAGCTGGATTTGGTCGATGTCCTTCGGGGTGATTCGTGCTTCAAGCGCAAGATCGTCGCCTTCCGGCACGATTAGCATAATCGGATCGGCGGGCGTGATCACTCCTCCGACCGTATGAACTGCGAGTTGTTGAATGGCGCCTGACTGCGGCGCGACAATATCGATCCGTCGCAGTTCCTGTTCAGCCGCCACCTTGCGCTCAACATACTCCCCAACCTGCGCCTGAACCTCTCTGAGCTCCTGGCCGACTTCCGTCTTGAAATCCGGATCGATCTGCAGGATCTGCAGGCGCGTTTCGGCTATGCGGGCTGCCGTCTGTGCCTGATGTGCAATCTTCTCACCGCGTTCGCCGCCGAAAGTGGCAACCTGCGTCTTCAGACTGTTCAAGCGTTGGTCCGAGACAATGCCTTGTTCGCGCAGCCCACTCAGGGCAGCAATTTCCTTTTGGAGGATCTCGGTGCTTTTCTCACAAGCGATTTCCTGCGCCTTGAGCCCCTCGATCTCGTGCTCATATTGAGTGATGCGTTCCGCTAGCTGCGCCTGCCTTCCGTCGCGGGATTGTCTGCGGAATTCGAACAGCCGCGTCTCGCCATGTACTGCCGAAGCTACGTCCGGAACATCTCTGCGGGCGAGCAGCCAGTCCGGGAAGGCGATCTCCGCCAGATCGTCACGCTCAGCTTCGAGTCGTGCCAGGTTGGCGGCCAGCTCATCGAGCCGCTTGGTGACTACAGCGAGAGTGGCGCGCGTCTGGGTGGCGTCGAGCCGCATGAGGATGTCGCCGGCTTTTACTTTATCACCTTCGCTCACCAGGATTTCTCCCACCACCCCGCCGGTCGGGTGCTGCACCTTCTTCACATAGGAATCGACGACAAAGTGTCCGGACGCGACAACCGCACCGGAGAGATTCGTGAAGGCCGCCCAGGCTCCGGCTCCTCCAACAAAGATCACGCTCGCCAGAAGGCCCGCCACCAGGTGCCGGCGAATGGAGCTGGAAACGTCATTATTCTGATGAATGCCGGCCACCGGGACCCTCCATGTCAGCGCGCTCTCCCACGTTATCCTGCGTAGACTCGATGGCCTTGACGCCAGCGCCTGGTGCCATCGCTGCCCTCTTCAAGACTTTGGAAAGCGCTTCATCACGCGCACCGAATGCTCGCTGCCGTCCACCTTCCATGACCAACACAAAATCCACGGCGCGGATGGCGCTCGGCCGATGGGCGACGACAACCGCAATGCCCTTGCGCCCGCGCACGGAGGCGATCGCCTTGACGACCGCAGCCTCGCCTTCCGCATCGAGATTGGCATTGGGTTCATCCAGCACAACAAGGAAAGGGTCTCGATAAAGAGCACGGGCAAGACCGATACGCTGGCGCTGCCCGGCGGAAAGTGCCGATCCGGCCTCACCAATCGGAGTTTCGTAGCCGTGCTCAAATCGGAGGATCAGTTCGTGCGTGCCCGCTGCTTTCGCCGCGGTGACAATAGCCTCAGGGTCAGGATTATCTTCAAAACGAGCGATGTTTTCGGCAATGGTGCCGTCGAACAGTTCAACACCTTGCGGCAAATAGCCGATATGACGGCCTAGCGCTTCCCGGTCCCATTGATCGAGGCTTGCGCTGTCGATGCGAACCTTTCCGGCGACCGGCGTCCATGCGCCGACGATGGCGCGCGAGAGTGTCGACTTGCCCGAACCCGATGCACCGATGATCCCGAGTGCGCTTCCCGCCTGAACGGCAAACGCAAGGCCGGTCACGGTCGGCTTCCTTTCGCCGGGCGGAACGATTGTCACGCCTTCGAGGCGGAGTTCGCGTTCAGGTGCAGGCATTGGCATAACAGGAGCGGTTTCAGGAACCTTTCCCAGGAGGTCCTCCAGCCGCGCCCAACCCTGGCGCGCCATGAGGAAGGGTTTCCAGCTTGAAATGGCCAGATCGACCGGAGCCAGCGCACGCCCCATCATGATCGAACTTGCAATCATGACCCCGGCCGTAGCCTCCTGCCTGATCACAAGGTACGCGCCGACGGCAAGAATGGCCGATTGCAGCAGCACGCGCAGCGACTTTGAAATGGCACCCAGCCCACCTGCCACGTCCCCGGCTTTCCGGCTGGCGGCCAGATACTTGGCATTGGCCGTGTGCCATCGGGCAGCGATCCGCCTTCCGAGACCGAGAGCTTGCACGACCTCGGCATTGCAACGCGCTGCTTGCAGTAGACCATTTCGTGCCATGTTGTGGGCAATGGTATCGCGTATCGGTTGTTGCGAGAGAGTGTTGGCAAGAAGTGTCAGAGATGTGAGACCGATCGCCCCGATAAGGGCCGTCATGCCGATCCAGAAATGAAAGAGGAAGCAAATGGCAAGATAAAGCAGCATCCATGGCAGATCGAAGAACGCTGTCGGACCGTTTCCACCTAAGAATCCGCGAATATTGTCGAGATCGCGAAGCGGCTGCAAGCCGTCGCCCGGCATGCGCGTTAAAAGCGGAAGGCGAACGATCGCATCGTGAACGCGTCCGGAAAACTGTTCATCGAAACGCTCGCCAATCCGCAGCAGCACGCGGGCGCGCAAAACGTCGAGCAGGCATTGGAACGCATAAAGCCCTGCAGCAAGCACGACGAGCCCCACTAGCGTCGATACGCTGCCACTTGCCAGAACGCGGTCGTAGACCTGAAGCATGAACAGCGGCGAGATCAGCGCAAGCACGTTGACCACGCCGCTGATCAACAGAATTCCCCAAATAGCGGAACTCAGAGGGAAAGGTCTCAAAGCTGAATCCTTCAAGGAATGGTTACTCACGTAGGTCTCCGTGAGGATCTGGCGACCCAGCTCCCTATATTGCTCCCCGAGCGGCAACCGACTGCATCCGCGCGCTGATTCAGGATCAGTGCTCCCGCCGAATGTGTTTGGTTCGGCATCTAATGGAGCGGGTCAACAACAACACCGTCCGGCTGAAGGTTTGGAAGGGCAACGTCATCGTGGCCGGCCGCAAAGGGCCCGAACAGGCTTCCGCCTCCACGCCTTCAGGGAGATTTCGGTGTACGACCAGCGCGACGTGCAGGGCTTCGTCAAGCTGTACACGCTGCGACTGCTCCCGGGCGCCCCGGCCCATCGCAAGTAGCGGAAACGGAAAGCGCCCGCCCCCGGGGGGCGGGGCGCTGTTCCGTATGGGTTTTCTGGATCAAACGAAGGTGAAGTCCGACGCGGTCAGGCCTAGGTCGGCCACGGTGACCACACCGCCCAGGTGGACGAATTCATGCGCGTTGTTGTCGGCGGTGACATAGGCCAGAGTTGCGACTCTGTCGGTGTAGCTGCTTTGGTAGACAATGATGTCGCCGGCGTGCTCGCCGGAGATCGCACTCGCGGCTTCAGAAGCAGAGTTGAAAGATTCGCCAGTGATTACCACGACGTGTTCGCCGTTCGCACCTGAGGCCGCACCACTGTAGAAGCTGCTCACCGGGTAGCCGGACTGTATGCTGGCGTTGTTGACGAAGTTCGCGCCAAAACCGTCATTGTAGAGGCCCACCGCATCGAAGGCGAACTTGTCCTCCGCCGGGTTGAAATCGGTGATAGTGGTAATGTCCGACTTCGACCCGACAACCCCAGGCACCGGATTGTGGAACTGGAACACGAACGTGTCACTGTCGGTGCCCCCGGTCAACGTGTCCTGGCCGTCACCCACGTAGAGGACATCCTGGCCGGGACCGCCGCTGAGCCTGTCATTGTCCTCACCGGAGACGCGCGGGTTGAAGCGGCCGTTGTCGCCGGAGAGATCGTCCCAGCCATCTCCGCCGAAGATGCGGTCGTTACCCTTGCCGCCGATGAGTCGGTCACTGTCCGGGCCACCCGAGATCTCGTCGTTGCCGCCACGACCGTCAATCCAGTCACCGCCCTGGAAACCCTCCATCCAATCGTCAAGCTCGGTGCCGATGAGTGTTTCGGCACCCGGGCCACCCTCGATAATCTTTGCCATCGAAAATACTCCTAATGATGCACCCTGCCTGACGCGTTCATATTGCTCATCGGATAATTAGAGAAATCGATTGCTTGGATAGACACACATTTACGAAATGGATGCATTCACGTTCACTTCGCCCTTCTGCTGAGCAGTTGCGGGCTCGCTGGCGGCGGGGACGCTGGTCGCCCAAGCAATCGATGAAGATTCGACACTGAAACCGGGACTAGGACGAACTTCGTAACGGGGCCGTCCTGGTTGGGCCCCAAACTTCTCTCTGTTACTCGACGCCGGCATACCCGCACCGTAAGCGCTGGACGAGGACAAGTTCCGCTGGCCGCGGGTGGAGAACGGCGTGATCCGGCTTGCCGCGCCGAACTGATGGCGCTCGTCGAAGGCATGGACTGGCGCGTTTGAGCCGGACGGAGACGGCGCCCGACGTCGGCCGGATAGGCCGTGGCGAAGTGACTCAGGCGCAAAAGGCGGGCCTCAGGCCGTGCAAAATAAGCTCCTGTCGGCGTCATGACGAGAAGCGCTTCGGCCCGTCCCCACGAAATCGATCCGCTCAAGGCGATGTTCGTCGCCATGGCGGCGGAGAAGGCCGAACTGCAACAACTCCGGAGCGAAACACTCAAGGCCGAGATCGTCCGGATGGCGACACTCAACGAGCGTGCCCAGGAGAGGATCGCCGACCTTCATGGGATCGTCAAGCAGCTGGAGCGCGCCGCTTCGGTCGCAGCTCCGAGAAGCTCGAACGTGCCCAGCAGGCCTTCGCCTTCGAAATCCAGACCGGGCTCGGCGCGATTGAGTCCGAGCTCGAGGCCGCAAGACCGACAGGCGAGCCGCGACGTGCTGCGCGACCGCGCAAGGCGTTCCCGGCGCATCTGGAGCGGGTCGAGATCGTCATCCAGCCCGAGCCATGGCGGAAGAAGCGCTCCCGCAGCCAATCGTCCAGTCCGTCAAACGCGGTCGGCCGCACAGGCTTGCGAAACGGAACAGTCCCGCCCTCGCTTAGATACCGAGGCACCGTGTTGCGAGCGCACCCGAATTCGTTCGCCCGTCGGTTCCCCAGCCAAGCTCATGCAGCGGCAGCATCGCTGCCACCTCTTCAGGTGAAGGATCTGCTCTCCCTGCATCGTTCTCGACAATGCAGGAATCGCCCAATCCCAATCGCCATCCATGCCTCCTCTCATAACCGAGGGGTCGTCGGCCGACAACTGAGACGTCCGGTGCTCTTAGGCGGGGTAATCATACGAGATGCCTCCTGCAACATCATTTCCCGCATCCATAGGCTTGCCGGATCATTATTGTGAAACGCAGGCCATTGGACGGCCTCCGTGAATGCGGCAGGAAGTGGCGGCGGAAGTTCGACAATCCGCAGGGGTGTTGTTTTTGCGAAATGCTGCGCCAGCCGTAAGGGCATTGTCCCGATGCGGTTGGTGCCTGATAGAAGGGGCGGGATCATGCTAAAGCCCTGTACGACGACCTCGATACGTCTCTCGAAACCGTTCTCGAGCAAATACCATTCCTCGATGGAGGGCTGCCGGGTGTCCCCGAATTTAAGCACAACCTGCCCCATCGACAAGTATCGGTCGAATGTAAGTGGCTCTGACAGCTGCTTGTTCGTGCCGCAGCCTACGCATACGAGTATATCTTCGAACAGGGCTGCGCGAGGATGTTTCGACATGAACACTTCCGGCATAATCAGAAAATCAACGTCGCCGCGCCGGAGAAGCTCCTCGGGGTCGTCGGAAATAAGCAGACATTCGAAGCGGACGGCGGGAGCTTCCCGCGCAGCACGCTTTACGATCTTCTTAAAAAATACGAGTGTGAGGTAATCGGAAAGGATGATGCGGAAGCGACGATCCGATCGGGCCGGGTTAAAGGCGTCCCAGGAAATAATCGACAGCTGGATGTGCAGCAATGCCTCCCGGACTGCTGTGGCGAGCCCCTCCGCGCGCGGTGTCAAAATGAGTTCGCGGCCGTTCATCGTAAATAGCTCATCGCTGAAATAGGCGCGTAACCGACCGACGGCGGCGCTCATGGCCGGCTGACTCAGGTTAATACTGCGGGCCGCGGCGGTGACTTTACGCTCCCTGATCAAAGCGTCCAGCACAACCAGGAGATTTAGATCGAGTCCCTTAAAACGCATGTATTGACCTATCCGACGCGTGGATGGGTATCGCCCAAAGAATCAATTTTACGAATGGTAAGTAGCGTCAACGCATCAGCCGACGACGAAATAGAGCAACCGATAGGAAGAACGGCAAAACCGTGTATATGCAAAGCGCGCCGATATGCAGGCCCATGCTGCCGGCCGGACGGCCAAGCATCGCCGGACGAATGAGGTCAATTGCATGTGCGAGCGGCAACAAGGAGGCGACGTCCTGAAAAGCGCCGGGCAATTGGTTGACCGGAAACATCGCGCCGCAAAGGAACAGCATGGGTGTTACAACAAGCGTATTATAAAATATGAAATATTCATAACTGGGCGCAAGCGCCGTGACGACCATCGCTAGACTCGCGAAGGCGAGGCCACTGAGAGCGATGACTGGCAGCAAGCAGAGGATGGATGGCCACGATGTGTAGCCGAGCGTGGTGGCAACAATAGTGATTGCTGTGCCCGCCATCAGGGCCTTGGTGGCTGCCCACGCCAATTCGCCGAGTAAGATATCGCCGAGCGTCAGCTGAGTGCATAGCATTCCTTCCCAGGTGCGCTGGTTGTCCATGCGGCCGAAACTCCCGTAAACCGTTTCAGCAGTCGCCGATGCCATCGCGCTTGTGGCAACCATGCCAGCCGCGAGAAACGCAATGTACGAAGTGCCCTCAACAGGACCTATCATTGTTCCGATGCCAAAGCCGAGACCGAACAGATAGATCATCGGATCGGCGAGGTTGCCGAGAACCGATGCAAGCCCGATTTTCTTCCATCCAAGATAGTTGCGGCGCCAAACCGCGACCCAATTCCACGCATTGGCGGGCATGGCCGCCGCATAACGTTCGCCCATTGTTCAGTCCTCCATCTCGCGCCCGGTTAGCCGCAAGAACACATCCTCGAGATTGGGGGGACGCTGCAGAAGGCGCAGACCGGCGCGCCCGCGTAGCTGCACCAGCACCTGCTCCGGATCGGGTGCATAGCAAAAAAGCGTCTCACCGCTCACCTCGATGCGCTGTGCGTACGGCCGGATCAGCGCACCCAGTTCATGCGGATTGCCGCCGTAGACCTCGACCACGTCACAGCCGATCTGCTCGTCAATGAGTGCGGACGGGCGGCCTTCGGCGATCTTGCGCCCCTCCTCCATAACGCACAGCCGATCGCACAGCCGCTCGGCCTCTTCCATGAAATGGGTAGTCAAAAGAATAGTCTTGCCCCGCGCCAGCAGCGATCGCAGCCGTTCCCAGATCAGGTGGCGGGCCTGCGGATCGAGGCCGGTGGTCGGCTCGTCCATCACCAGCAAGTGCGGGTCATTGATCAGCGCACGCGCGAGCGTCAGGCGCCGCTTCATGCCGCCGGACAGTTCGGCGACGCGCGCATCCGCTTTGTTCTCGAGGCGGGCGAACTCAAGCAGCGACGGTATGACCGCTTCGATCTGGCGTCTGCTCATCCGGAAGTAGCGCCCGAACACCAACAGGTTCTCGCGTACAGTGAACGCGGTATCAAGATTGTCGAACTGCGGGACCACGCCGATGCGCATACGTGCCAAACGCGCGCGCGCCGGCACTGGAGCGCCGAGCACAGTAATCTTCCCCGCATCAGGCGATGTCATGCCGAGGACCATACGCGCAATCGTGCTTTTGCCCGCACCGTTCGGTCCCAAGAGCCCGAAGCATTCCCCCGCCGCAACGCGGAACGACAGTCTGTCGACAACGAGCTTGTCATAAGTTTTGCTTACGTCAGTAAGATCGATCGCTACCATGGACATGGGTTCATTTTACCGAGAGGGACGCCAAGACTGGCGGTTGCTTGGTTGCCTGCCGGACCTGAAACTGTGACTCGTCTTCGCCATCCCAGCCGTCGATAACGAACTGATCGACATCACAAGGATTTAGCCCCTGTTCCGCCAAAGCGGCGACAATTGCGTCGAGATTATCGATGGTTTGATAACGCGGATTGTTGTGCCGCTTTTCCTGCTCAACGCAGAAGACGAGCCGTCCATCCTCGACAAGGGCGATCGCCCCATCATGGGTCAGCTTGGTACCACAGATGCGCATAGTGTCTCCACGTTAACGGCGATAGATTCGATTGATCAGGAAGCGGAAAGCGGGTTCCGGAAACGGACGAGCAAGCAGTCTTCGTTGACCGACTCGCCCCGACACTCAAGACGCTCTACCTCGATCAACGTTTCGTTCAGCATGGCGATGACCGGCTCAGCACCAGCGGCGTGACCCCAGCGACGGCAATTAGCATCCCTTGCCGATCCGAAGATCAGATGCCCGCCTGGCGCAAGCACCCGCACCAGGTTTTTGACGGCCGCGCGCATCTCGGCTATGTCTTCGAGGTAGTATAGGACCTCCGCCACAACGATCAGGTCAAACAACTCGTCGGTCGAAAACTGTTGAACATCGGAGACTATCCAGTTGATGCGCGGCGGCTTCTTTATCCGTTGACGTGCTCGAGCTATCGCTTGCGCCACGACATCGATGACGGTGAGCCCTTGGCAGTAGGGGGCTAGTTTTTCCGTGAATGCGCCGGCAGCGCACCCGACTTCGAGGGCATTTGTAATGGAGCCTTGGGCAAGCGCCAGCTGGAGCATTTGCGTGTGGCGCTCCCGCTCGAACGGATTGCCGTCGAGGCGCCACGGATCGTCTGCGGCCAATTCCCGATCGAGCAACTGATGATTCATGTTCTGGGTCAAACTCGTCCACCTCTCGTCCACCTAGGTAATTAGCGATCACTCGTCGCCGCAGATGTTGCTCGACAGCGCTAATCCCGAAGAATCCGCGCAAGATTGAGCCTGCGAAGCGGAGCCGCATGCGGTGAGAATTCTGCCCTGCTTGATCCAGTGATCGGAGTTTGGGTGGGGGCCTGTTTTCCCCCAGTGTTCGATGTAGCGACAGCAGAGCTTCGCGACAGCCAATCGCTATTGCTCAATGTACACAGCGCGTAGGCCTTCAAGGGAAGTAAGAGAAAGATGTTGATGAACGTGTGCAGGGAAAAGCCCAGAAATCGAAACTGTCGAGCACGAAATGCTACCACGCTGCATCGGAGCATGGTCATGGACACAATCATCAGTCCTGTCCACCAAGGCACAGTGCCTGTCAGTGCGAAATGTGCGAGGCCCGTTAGTACCGATAGGGCGAGGAGTAGCGGCCCGAGATTCTGTCCGACCACGTCCAACGTGAGATAGCTATTGAGGCCGGGCAGCAAGCGCAGCCCAAGCAGCGTGTCCCGGAATGTGCTTCGTGCCCAACGGAGTTGTTGGCGCAGATACGGTCCGAGTCTGTTCGGAACGACTGTGGCCGCGATGGCGCCCGGAACGTACTCGGTTCGAAAGCCTGCTTTCAGCATGAGGATAGTGAGATGGCGATCCTCCCCGAAGTCGCTTGGCTTGCCCCGAAAAAATTGCGACTCGTACTGGTCCAGTAACAAAAGGAGCGCAGACCGGCGGTACATGGCACATGGGCCGCAACAGCACATAACGGCACCGAAGCGAGCCTGTGCCGCGCGCTCCTCGTTGCAAGCCAGCCAGTACTCCATGTCTATCAGCCTTGTCAGCCAGCTCTCGCTCCGGTTACTGGCAATCAACTGACCCATGACTGCGCCGACCGCTGGATCTCGCATCTTCGGTACAAGCTTGGTGATGACGTCGGACGCGAGTATCGTGTCTGAATCAACGTTAAGCACCAAATCCCCGGATGAGCGGCGTATCGCGGCGATCTGCGCCTTGCGCTTTCCAACATTCTCGGGAAGCAAAATGATGTCGAACCTAGGGTCGCGCGCGTAGGTTTCGTGGACAGTTCGTACGGCTTCGCGATTTCCAGAACCGTCATCAACCACATAGACCCGAAGTCTTCCGGCGTATTCTTGGTCTGCAATGGAAGCCAGGCACTCTGAAAGCGTGCGCGGATCCTCGTTGAAGCAGGGGACGATGACATCCACGCTGGGCAGTTGATCGGAGCCGACGAGATCCTCCAACGCCGATGAGTCGTTTGTCGGCAGAGCATAAATCCCCTGCATGCTCTTATAAGCAGTCGAGAGCAGTGCATAAAGCGAAATGGCCACAGTGCTGGTTGTACCAAGAAGAGTCATGGGATCTCGTTTGTTCAGTGATGTTGAGGAAGTGAGCGGATTACAAATCCGCGCTCATGAAGTGCTGGAATCAGACGGGACAGCGCCGTGACCGTCTGGTCGCGCAGACCGGCGTGAGCGCCCTGGCTCAACTCGCCGGGAGGGCATCCGTCGTGCAAGAGTACGATTGCGCCCGGCCGGACAGAGGCGAGCACGGTATCGATAATCGCGTCGACCCCAGGGCGAGACCAATCTCGAGGGTCGACGGACCAATGGAGGGCCGTCAGCCCGGCGATCTGTGACGCTGTGAAGACTTCTTCGCTCCAGGCGCCGTAGGGCGCGCGAATATAGCGCACCGAGGCCTGAGGGCACGCCCTCATGATGGCGCCGTTCGCTTCAAAGATCTCACGTTGCACTTCGCCGAAGCCGCATTTGTACAGATCCGGATGAGTCATCGTGTGGTTGCCTAGCTCGTGCCCTTCTGCAAACATTCGTTGGATTAGATCCGGGTGCTCTAAGGCGTAGGCGCCGATGACGAAGAAAGTGGCCGGCACCCGCTGCTCTGCCAGCACATCCA
Organism: Mesorhizobium sp. M0904; assembly: GCF_040319475.1. NCBI lineage: Bacteria > Pseudomonadati > Pseudomonadota > Alphaproteobacteria > Hyphomicrobiales > Phyllobacteriaceae > Mesorhizobium > Mesorhizobium sp. M0904. The sequence goes on from NZ_JAMYOC010000021.1 coordinate 36,508, forward strand.
GAATCTCCGGTGTGAAAAGTGGATTGGGACCGTCGTCAAACGTCAGATAAACGCTGCGACGGCCGGTGCCGTCAGAGCACTCACGGCGCACTTCGTACAAGCAATCGGGACGGCTCATAGCTCTGGTCCGTTCCGATCGATCATCGTGCCCGTGGGCCATTCGCTGATCGGCCGTCCAACTGGCAGAACAATGGTGAGTGCGTCATCAATGCGTGTGGGCGGCAGGTCGAGGCGCGCCTCTGGTCGGGTGGAGCGCACGCGAATTCCCGACAAGACGGCCAAAGGGCTGTATCGCCGCCCGAACCTCTCAACATGATTCCGCAGCGCGTGCCGGACGGTTCCGAAAGCGAATGGAACGCCAAGCTCCTGCAGTATTGGAAGCACGACATGGATTGAATGGGCGATTCCGAGACTCTCAAGATCCGGACGTACCCCGTACAGGCCCAGCTCAGCCACCAACAGATCGACCGCGTCAACCTTGATGAAACGGCGCAGTATGCCCATGTGAGCCGCTACACCGTTCGAATCATAGGCGATTGCGCGGAGTTCAGGCCTGGCTCCGGCCCAGCTTCGACTACCTTCGAACGGTTCTGCGTTGGACGCCCCAGTCGGCCCGTAGGTATTACGAAAGAACTGGGCGAGCTCGACGTGGTCCGAGAGCTGCAACTCGTTTTCCCAGCACAATTTCCACTGCACCTGAGGGCGCATTCAGGACCTCTCTTCAAAATAGTTTCTTGCGGGCCGCATTACCCGGCCAAAGCGGCGGCGTTGTTGGCTGCACTCAACCGTTGTCGTTAGCGAAGGTGAGCCAGCCGGTGGGGCTCGCCAATGAGCTCTCTCGATGTTCCCGCCCGTCGCGGCGCCGTCGATTTGAGCTTGACGTCGGTCATTTACGTTCCTCTAATGCATGGTTCGTAAATTCGTAAAATTGATTGTTTAGATGATGCCCATCCACACGCTGGATAGATCAGGATATGCGGTTTAAGGGGCTGGATCTGAATCTCCTCGTCGTGCTGGACGCTCTGATCAGGGAGCGTAAAGTCACTGCCGCGGCCAACAGTATTAACCTGAGCCAGCCGGCCATGAGCGCCGCCGTCGCTCGGTTACGCGCCTACTTCAGCAATGAGCTATTTACGATGAACGGCCGCGAGCTCATTTTGACACCGCGCGCGGAGGGGCTTGCCCCAGCAGTCCGGGACGCATTGCTGCACATCCAGCTATCGATTATTTCCTCCGACGCCTTTAACCCAGCCCAATCGGATCGTCTCTTCCGAATCATGCTTTCCGATTACCTCACGCTCGTGCTTTTTAAGAGGATCGTAGAGCGTACTGCGCGGGAAGCTCCCGCCGTCCGCTTCGAATGTCTGCCTATTTGCGACGACCCCGAGGAGCTTCTCCGGCGCGGCGACGTTGATTTTCTGATTATGCCGGAAGTGTTCATGTCGAAACATCCTCGCGCAGCCCTGTTCGAAGATATGCTCGTATGCGTAGGCTGCGGCACGAACAAGCAGCTGTCAGAGCCACTTACATTCGAGCGATACTTGTCGATGGGGCATGTCGTGCTCAAATTCAGGCACACCCGGCAGCCCACCATGGAGGAGTGGTATTTGCTCGAGCACGGTTTCGAGAGACGTATCGAGGTCGTCGTACAGGGCTTTAGCCTGATCGCGCCCGTCCTATCAGGCACCAACCGCATCGGGACCATGCCCTTACGGCTGGCGCAGCATTTCGCAAAAACAACACCCCTGCGGATTGTCGGACTTCCGCCGCCACTTCCTCATCCCGCATTCACGGAGGCCGTCCAATGGCCTGCGCTTCACAACACTGATCCGGCAAGCCTGTGGATGCGGGAAATGATGTTGCAGGAGGCATCTCGCCTGGCGCCTTTGCCTGAAAGCTATTGAGCGTCTCGGGCACGACCATCCGACCTGGCAGTTAAACACCGCCCGCAAGAATATGTCATTAATCAGCATGTTAGGCGCGCTCCGGCGCGTGTTACCACTACGTTTTGGGGGTGATCTCAGGCGAGTTGTTCGTCCAGGTTGTGTGGCAGAGCGATGCCAGCTGCCTTCAAAACGTTGCCCACTTTGGCCGTGACGTGGTGGTGACGACGCGAGCATCCTTTTCGATGGTGGCTTCCTGGAGGCGGTCGCGATCGCGTAGGAGCGGTTGCCATTCGGGCGTCAGGCCTTTGGCCCGGCAGAGCGGCGCAGTTCCTTGCTGAGTACGAGGGCCAGGAACGAGCAGAACACATGTCCGGGTTGGTACTGAATTGACTGCCGCCTCCGATTTCGCGTGCGAAGTCCCAGAAGGTGTTTAGCCCCACTCAAATGCCAACTTTGCCGGCCATGCCGCGGCTTTTCACGCGGCCAGGCGAGGAGATGGCGGTCGACGAGGTCGATACCAATGGACTGTGCCGGCCTCGCTCGGCTACTGGCGTGAGGCATCCTTGACGACACCGCCCTGCACCGACAACGTCGAGATGTTGGCAATGAAGCCGGTCGAGGTCGACGCTGCGGATGTAGGCAATTTACCTCGCGCTTCGGGCTGAACGCGCGGCCGATCCGTTCACCCAATCGGCGCTTCATCCTGGGCCGCGGCTGAGGCCTGTGGGGTGCGGCTACCCCGCGTGGATGGGATAATCAATCAACTTTCTCTCATTCATGAAAGGAAACTCCCCGCTTACGATAGAAGCCATCAGTTTCATATATTTTCCGGCAGATGGATGTCGAACGGCAGAAATGTCTGTCCTGGTGTTTCAGCAGTGCCGGTCTCGATAGCCCGCGTCATCAGCGTTATCAGCTCCTGGGAAAGCCGGCGCATTGGCGTGGCGACCGCCATCGTGATGATGTTATCAGCGAGTGCCGCCCGAGATTCCGGCGTGATTTCATTCACGATCGCGACGAGATCGCGACTTTTACCCTCTTCCCGGACCGCGGAGATGGCGCCCTCCATGCCGCCGCCGGCGACATAGAAGCCGACGAGCTCGGGTTCCCGCTGCATGAGATCAAGCGTTGCCTCGTAGGTGACCTGCCGTTTCTCCAGGTTCACAAGCGGATCGAGCACCTCGAACGTCGGCGCGTTCTCACGGCAATAGGAGCGAAAGCCGACGTCACGGAGCTCGTGCCCCTGGAAACGATGGCTACCGACAAACACCGCCACCTTGCCGGGCCGTTTTGCGACCTTGGACACCATCCAAGCGGCCGTGCGCCCCACCTTGCGGTTGTTGAGGCCGATATAGCCCTGTCGCACGCCGGCGGCGAAGTCGGAAAGCAGCGAGAAAACCGGAATGCCTTTGGCCTTGAGGTCCTCAACCGCTGCTGTAATTTTTGGGTGGTCCGGTGCCACCATCGCGATCGCATGGCAGCGTGCGCCCAAATCCTTGAGCGGTGCGATTAGGTCGTTCGGCATATGTGACGGGGCGAATTGGATGAGCGGAATGCCGTGGAAGGACTGGGCCAAATTGACCGACGCTTCGACCTCGCGCGCAAAGTCTTGGTAGAAATGCTGGGCCGGTTTTCTCAAGATGAAGCCCAGACGGTAGCACGGTAGGTCTCGCCGCAAGCGCTGCTTGATGAGCCCGGCAGCATGATAGCCGATCGCGTGGGCGGCGTCGTGGACCCGCCGCGCGGTCTCCTCGCGCACCGGATGGCGGGCGTTCAGAACCCGATCGACCGTTGCTACGCTGACTCGGGCTTCGCGGGCGAGATCGGTAATTGTGGGGCGCTTGGTCATGGGTCCTATTCTGATTGGTTTTTGACGCAGGCTGGCTCTCTGTCACCTAGCGCGATTCGACAATGCTTTCGGGTGGGCAAAGTGAAGACGCCCGCATACTGAATGATCGACAGCGTATTGGACTACTCCAGACGTAGACCGGCCGGGTATAACGGAAGGTTCATTCGCTTAGGGCGGCGATGATTTGCACTCACACATTTAGCGCTTCTGATACATGGTCCGTGAGGCGCCGTTTAGAGCCTGCGAGTCGATCGTTCAGGTCATGTGACCAGCTTGGCGAAACCGGTCGCGGTGCGTCGCCCTTACTCGGCGGAGGATAGCCGGTTTGATGCCTCGGCAAGCTGATGACCGCAGAAGGCGGCTTTCATCTGCGCTTGGTCCAATTCTCCTTCCCAGCGGGCGACGACGAGGGATGCCACTGCGTTACCAACGCAATTCGTCAACGCCCGGCATTCGGACATGAAGCGGTCGATGCCGAGTATCAGGGCCATCCCAGCAACGGGAACACTCGGAACTACGGCGAGCGTAGCAGCCAGGGTGATGAAGCCCGCACCTGTCACACCTGCAGCGCCCTTGGAGGAAAGCATCGCAACGAGCAGCAGCAGCACCTGATCGCCGATTGACAGATCGGTGTTCGTCGCCTGCGCGATGAAGAGGGCCGCCAGGGTCATGTAGATATTCGTGCCGTCCAGATTGAACGAATATCCGGCCGGGATGACGAGACCCACAACCGAACGCCTGGCGCCCGCCTTCTCCATCTTCTGCATGAGCGAGGGGAGCGCGGCCTCCGAGGAGGACGTTGCGAGGACAAGCAGCAGCTCTTCCTTGATGTAGCGAATGAGAGAACAGATCGAAAAGCCGTTGTAGCGGCAGACCGCGCCGAGAACCCCGAACACGAAGAGGAAGGCGGTGAAATAAAACGTCGCGACCAGCATCGCGAGGTTGACGACCGAACCGATGCCATATCTGCCGATGGTGAAGGCCATTGCGCCGAAAGCGCCGATCGGCGCGGCTTTCATCAGAATGCCGACGAGCTTGAAGACAGGCGCGATGAGCGCCTGAAGGAAGGAAACGACAGGCTTGCCCGTCTCTCCGGCCATCGCGAGCGCCATGCCGAACAGAACCGAGAAGAACAGCACCTGCAGGATGTCGCCTTCCGCGAAGGCGCCGACTATCGTTGGCGGGATGATGTTCATCAGGAAGCCGGTGACCGACTGCTCGTGAGCCTTTGCGGCATAGGTATTCACGGCCTGGACATCGAGCGAGGCCGGATCGATGTTGAGGCCGGCGCCAGGCTGGACGACATTGGCGACGATGAGGCCGACGATCAGCGCCAGCGTCGAGAAGGTGAGGAAATAGACCATTGCCTTGCCGGCGACCCGGCCGACCTTGTGAAGATCGTTCATGCCGGCAATGCCGGTCGCAATTGTCAGGAAGATGACAGGCGCGATGATCATCTTGACCAGCTTGATGAAGGCATCACCCAGCGGCTTCAGGCTCTCGCCGGTCCCCGGATAGAAATAGCCAATTGCGACGCCGAGGGCGATGGCGGCAAGCACCTGCGCGTAAAGCTTGGCATAGAAGGGTTTGCGGGGCGCGGGACTCGCGCCGCGGACTTGTGCAGCTGACACTGTTTCTCTCTCCCTGACCGGATCGAGGTGGCGTGACTTCTCCCGGGCTTCTCCCTATCGCGGCGCTCCGGTCGAACGCTGCACCAAGGCCGCCGCAATACCCATGCCAAATGGATCCGCATCACCTGAACTGACGTTGGGCTCGCCAATGATGGGATGAGCGGTGGCACAAGACAGGAATGACAAGGCCGCCGTCCAGCACGCGCTTGATGTTCTCCGGCAGATTGCCGGTCGATCTCTCTGGCTTGCGGTTTTGCTGCACATCGTGGCGGGCTCCTCGGTTTGCCGACTTTGGGAAGGGCCGCATCGCTGGCACGAGGGCGCAGAATTGCCGTGTTCTTTGCCGCGCTCCCGCTGCAGCGACAGCTTGAAAGCGACGTCGAGACGTAGGGATTGACGCCGCTGGTGCTGACCGCGACGATGCGGTTCAGAAGTTCCGAGCACCGCCGAGAAAGCCGCGCTCGACCGCCACCTTCGCGCCTTCACACGCGACGCCGCCGCCTTATCTGTGTCATCAATATCGAGGAAATGGCGGTTGCCGCGACCGACCAGTGTCGTCGGCAGTGATTATCGCTCCCGCCCCTGGTTCGCAGGCGCTGGTGACTGGCACGGCCCGGCAACTCGGCGCGGTCAGCCGCTCGGGCACCGCATCGCCGGCGCCGTATTTCTGTCGTTCAACATCGCCGACAAAAATTAGAACTGATGAATTCTATCATAGGCCGCGAGGTTTCCTTTCACGAATGAAAGAAAGCTCGATTGACTATCCCGCCTCGCTCCAGTCTTTTGAAAATCAACGTGTGGTTGCCCCCGTGCAAGCCGAGAACGTGGCCAAGCTTCGTGGAGGGAGAGCCAAGCGATGCGTCAGGGGTCGACCCGCTTTGCACTCGACCACACGGCGGTGGCACGAGTTCACGTCAGAGCATTTTCGCGCTTGCCCGCGACGTCGCGGGCGCACATGCCGCCGGCATGCATTTCATGGCGCGAGATCGAGGATCATATGCACCACAACATTCCCAAATCAGAACAAAATGCCAGCGAGTGCCGCATTTCGCTTCCGGATGCGAAAAGGGCTTACCCAAAGTCCGAGATGAACACCGCGGTCCCTTTTGTGCCATCGCACGAGCACGCGCTTACCGGCATCTTCGAAATATCGAAAGTACTCACCGACCCCGCCCGGCTCGAAGTCACGTTGGCCAAGGTCGTCGATCTCCTGCCCTCGTTTGTGCAGATGCGGCACGGCATCATCGCTCTCTTCGACGCTGAGGGCGTACTGGACATCACCGTAGTCACCGGCTGCGACGAGAACAGCGATGAGCGCTCCCGGATGCGCCTGCCGCGCAAGGCAATCGATCTGATTGTGACGACGGACACGCCGCTCGTCGTCGAGAACATAGCGGTGCATTCGGCCTTCACTGCCGCTGACATAGAGGTGCTTGGGGCCTCCGACACCGTGTCCTTCATCGGCGTTCCCATTCGTGTTGATGGGAACGCCGTAGGCACGCTGACTATCGACCGCGCCTTGGACAGCAGGTCAACGTATCGGCTCGATTATGATGTCCGGCTGCTCACCATGATAGCCAACATGGTGGGACAGACAGTCAAGTTGCACCGCTTCTCCGCGGGCGACCGCGAACGACCGACGGAGGTGGAAGATGGGCTGCAAACGCAATTCTCTGATGTCAAGCACCCTGCACCGCAGCGCAAGAAGGTTCACGTCAAGGGAATGATTGGCGATAGTCCGGCGCTAAGCGCGCTGCTCGAGAAGATCGCAGTTGTAGCTAAGGCAAAGACCACGGTTCTGTTGCGAGGCGAATCCGGTACCGGGAAGGAGCTGGTCGCCAAGGCAATTCACGAGTTGTCGCCGCGCGCCAAGCGGCCCTTCATCAAACTCAATTGTGCAGCGCTGCCAGAGACAGTCCTGGAATCCGAATTGTTCGGTCATGAGAAGGGTGCCTTCACAAGCGCGTTCAATTCCCGCAAGGGTCGCTTTGAGCTCGCCGACAAGGGGACGTTGTTTCTGGATGAGATCGGCGAGATCTCGGCCTCCTTCCAGGCAAAGCTACTGCGCGTGCTGCAGGAGCAGGAGTTTGAGCGCGTCGGCAGCAACCAGACCATCAAGGTCGACGTTCGCGTGATTGCCGCCACGAACAGGAACCTTGAAGAGGCGGTTGCAAGGAATGAGTTCCGCGCCGACCTATATTATCGCATCAACGTGGTTCCCTTGCTGGTGCCGGCATTACGCCAAAGGCGCAGCGATATTCCGCTCCTCGCAGCTGAGTTTCTCAAGAATTTCAACGATGAGAACGGCCGTACGCTGACCTTCGATCCGCGTGCGATTGAAGTACTGATGAAATGTGAATTTCCCGGCAACATTCGCGAGCTTGAAAATTGCGTGCACCGGACAGCGATCCTGGCGGAGGGACGATCAATCGGGAGAAACGACTTTGCGTGCTCCCACGACCAATGCTTTGCCGAGGCGCTGCGGAAGAGCAGATCGGGCAAGGCCGCGCTGCAACCAGCGCCAATCCTGCCAGAGGCAGTGAATCCGGCCACGCCTCCGGATGCGGCCGCTCGTTCGGCCGCCACCACAGTCCCGCCTGCCGGAGCAACCCACTCATTGGGCGCGAGGACCACCGACGCCGAGCGCGTCATTGCTGCCATGGAAAGATGTGGCTGGGTGCAGGCAAAGGCGGCGCGCCTGCTTGGACTGACCCCGCGCCAGATTGGCTACGTGCTGAGGAAATACGGCATCGAGGTCAAGCGTCTGTGAAAGCATGACTCAGGCGGATTAGCTGAGACCGCTTAGCGGCTTGGCCCGCGCAGGGATGCAGATCCGCGTCCGCGTCAAGTCGATCCGACCGAGGACAGCCTGGCCGAATTCCCGTCGTGGCAGCCGGCGTTGCGACCATCTTGTGAAAGGCGACGCTGCCATCGTCAATCCGTCCGCCATGTTGCTCTCGTTGCGAGCTCATACGGATGCCCTGTGCGACTGAAACGGAGATAAAATATGTCCGATGCAAAACTGCAAGCTGTGCTTTCGTCTCTTCCGCAAGGGACGCGACAGTTAGATGCTCTGCCGTCCAACGGACCAGCGCCGGACAGAAGTTTTGTCAAGCTGAATACGAATGAGAACCCGTTTCCGTTGCCGCCAATCATAATGCAAAGTGCAGTGGCGGCCCTCCAGCGCCAGTATCTGTATCCGGACGACGATAACATCAGCTTGAGGGAAGCAGCGTCCAATACCTATGGCGTATCCACGGATCAGGTCATCGCAGGCAACGGGTCGTCTGAACTGCTCGGACTCATCTACAGAGCTTTCCTCGCCCCTGGCGACAAGGTGGCGATGATATCGCCAGGGTTTTCGTTCAACCGCAAACTTGCCATGTTGCATGGTGCTGAGTTTCTCGAGATCGGATGTCAAACTCATTCGCTGCCAATGGAGCAATTGCTTTCCGGTCCGGCAAAAGACGCCAAGTTCATTCTGGTGGCCAATCCAAACAATCCGACCGGAACATTCCTCTCGATAAGCAATATCGAACGCCTCGTGGCACAATCGGATCGCCTGGTCGTCCTTGATGAGGCCTACGTCGACTTTGCACCCGATCACGGGCTGCGCCTCATCAACCGTTATTCGAACCTTCTGATCTTGAGAACATTTTCGAAGAGCTATGCCGCCGCCGGCATTCGCGTCGGTTTCGGTTTCGGTCACCCTGAGATTATTGGCAGGCTGCGCAACATCCAGAACGTCTTCAACATGAACGTGATTGGGCATGCGGTTGGTATCAGCGTGCTTGCGCATCGCGGCGCCTACGCAGAGAACCACAAGCACATCAGACATGAACGACAGCGAGTGACAGCCGCACTGTCGCAACTTGGATTTTCCGTAACGCCCTCCCACGCAAATTTCTTGCTAGCCCGTGTGCCAGCGGGACAGGACGGCTCATGGTGGCAAGCGGCCTTGGAAAGGCAAAAGATACTCGTTGCCTACTTTCCGGACAATGGTTTGGAACATTGCATCCGCGTCAGCATCGGCACAAAAGAGCAATTGGATGCATTTCTTGCTGCCGCTCGCGATATAGTTGGAAGCTTAAACATACCAAGCACCACGGGCAGGGGAGCGTCAGGCTCTGCTCGTTCGGTACGCTGACGCTAATCCGATATCACACATTGCTATCTTTAGACTTGCTTGGTCACCCAAGCACGACAACATTTTTCTTTAAAATCGGGGACAATATCGAGTGACAAACGTCTTTCCTTCAAACCTAGCCTTCGGCATCTTCGATCATCTGGACGAGGACGGCCTCGATATCGCCCGGCAGTACGAAGATCGCCTGATATTAGCAGAGGCGTGCGATCAGCTAGGGTTCTATGCCTATCATCTCGCAGAGCACCACTGTACCCCCCATGGGAGAGGCCCATCGCCGAATCTGTTCTTATCGAGCGTCGCCCAGCGCACCCGGCGCCTGCGTCTCGGACCCTTGGTGATGCTGCTTGCGCTTTATCATCCGCTGCGTGCGTTCGAAGAGATCTGTATGCTGGACCAGTTGAGCGGTGGCAGGCTCGAACTGGGCATAGGGCGCGGTGCTCTCCCGATCGAATTGGGTTACTTCGGGATTGGTGCGGACGCGGTGCCGGGCCGCTATGCGGAAGCCAGCGAAATTCTTGTTGAAATACTTGTTAATGCCATGAAGGTTGGCACGCTGTGCTATCAAGGACGCCATTTTGAGCTCAATGACGTTCCTTTGACGCTAAGACCTCATCAGCGTCCACATCCGCCGACATGGGTCGCCGCCAATCGACCCGAGTCCGCAGCCTGGGCCGCTGCGAATGGAGCAAATATCGCGTGTGTAGGACCTTCCTCTTCTGTTCGCAAAACTACTGATGCGTTCCGCGCCTATCGAGAGGACAACGCTGGCGCGGGCGATCAAGCGCCATTTATTGGATTGCTCCGCATGGTCGTGGTTGGGCGTTCTGAAACAGACGCGTATTCGATCGCGGCACCTGCTTACGATCGATGGCTCAAGAGCTTCCAATTCCTTTACGACCTTAATGCCATCCCGACTCCACCAAACCTGCCGCTGACCTTCGATGCGGCAATAGAGCGTGAATTGTGTGTGGTAGGATCAGCAGAATCTGTGCGAAAAGCTCTGTTAGATCAGTTGGAAGAGGCAGGTGCCAACTACCTGCTTTGTCAACTGGCATTTGGAAATCTGCCGCTAGATGCTTCCCTGTACACCGCGACGACCATTCAATCCGAAATCATGGCTCGACTTGGCTGACCATGAAATTCGCGGTCTGATCCGAAGGTAAATCGTTGTAACAGCGCTCCCTCACATTGCTCGAGCGTGCACGTGGTGGGGATTGGGAAATCGTGAGGGAGGCCAAACTGACGACGAGCCGGCGGCACAGATTACCAGGTTTGTGCGTTGGCCGGCATCTGGGCACGGTGTGAGACTGCACGATCCTAAGGAGATGATGGCCGAGCGCGTCACGATGCCGGCACGCATCTGCTCGTCGCGCTCGCGCTAGTCGTTGCCCATAGCCCGCCGCAAGAGGTTCTTCTCGACCGGGGCGGCGCCGGTGGCGGCTCCCGCATCCAGCTTCATCAGCGGCTCGGCGGTAGCAAAGCCGTCACTCGCTACGGCGCTGTTGAGGGCGCGCTCGCGAGCGGCTTTGCTACGCCGAGCGACACCACCTGGAGCGAGTTCGCCCGATGTCGCGGCGTGCACCGCGGTCGGATAACGACGCTGGAGGAAATCGTTCGCAGCCGGTCTTCACGATCCGCGCGAGTGCTTTGCATGAATGCTGCCTGCTTCCTCGTCTGCGGCGGCCTGAGTGTCCGCCGGCACGCCCGAACTCAATGTCAGTACCACAAGGCCGCCAAGACGTCAGGTCTGGGAGCCGGCTTGTACGGTCGTATCGTGTTCTGGAATATCGTCAAAGGAGGCGTAGTTGAGATTGTAGAGTTTGGAATACAGGCCCCCCATGGCTATTAGCTGATCGTGGTTGCCAGTCGCAATAACTTGGCCATTCTGAAGCACGATGATACGGTCGGCACCCCGGATCGTGGCAAGACGGTGGGCGATGACGAGGCCAGTGCGCCCTTCAAGCAGCTTTATCAGAGCCTTCTGAATCTGCATTTCCGTGTAGCTGTCGATGTTGGCGGTAGCTTCGTCGAGCACGAGGATCTTGGCGTCGGCGACGAGGGCGCGGGCGAAACTGATAAGCTGGCGCTGGCCGAGAGATAAGTTGTCGCCGCGTTCGCCAAGTTGGGTCTCATACCCGTCGGCGAGGCTCATTATGAAGTCGTGGGCGCCGACCGCCTTGGCGGCCTCGATCACCTTGTCGCGCGTGGCTTCCGTCTTGTGGTATCGAATGTTCTCGAAGACCGTCCCGGTGAACAGGAACGGCTCCTGCAGCACCATGGCGACCTGGCGGCCGAGCGATTCCTGGGTGAGATCGCGCACATCATGTCCGCCGACCAGCACTTGGCCCTGCTGAACATCATAGAAGCGGTGGACCAGGGCCATCGCGCTCGATTTGCCAGAACCGCTCGGCCCGACCAGTGCGACCGTCTCGCCGGGATTGACCCGGAAGGAGACATTTTTCAGCACCGGACACTTGGGATTGTAGCCGAAGCTGACGTCCCTGAACTCGACCGAGCCGTCCATTTCGGGCGAAAGCACCTTGGCATTGGGTTTGTCCTGAACATCGATCTTGACGTCGAGCACATCCGTCAGGCGCTTGCCTGAGGCCATGGCGCGCTGCATGATCGAATATTGCAGGGTGAGTGAGCGGATCGGGTCAAAGAAGCGCTGGATGTAAAATAGGTAGGCAACCAATACGCCCACATCTATGCGGCCATTCATGACCATCGAGCCGCCGACCACAATAACGGCGGCCATGGCGAGGCCGGTGAGGCCATCGACGATAGGCACCATGACCAGTGCATATTTGGCAGCGATCAGGTGGGTCCTCAGGTTGGCATGGGCCTTGTCCTCAAAAAGAAGGGAATTCACCTGCTGGCGGTCCATGGACTGGACGGTGCGCACGCCGTGAATGGCTTCGGCCAGCGCGCCGTTGACGACGGAATTAGTCTCGTGTGCAGCCATGAAGGCTTCGCGGGCACGCGGCAGCCAGACAATGCGGACGATCACCAGGACCGGCAGAACCGAGAGCGTCAGGAGGCCGAGGCGGAAGTCGAGCGACAGCATTACGAAAACGATGCCGAAGAGAAGCGCAACATCGCCTACGGAATATACCGAGGTTTCGAGGAATTCCTGTATGGAGTTGACGTCGCCTTGCAGGCGCGACATGAGGCGTCCGACCTCGGTCTTGTCCATGAAGGAGAGCGAAACCTTCTGCAGATGGCCAAACATGGCGCGGCGGATGTCGAACAGGACAGTTTCGGCCACTTTCCCAACCACGGTTTCCTGCATGTAGCCGGCAGCGAAATTGACCAAAATCGCCAAAACGAACGCGCCGACGGCCGCAAGCTGGGCTGAGCGATCGGTCCTTGCCGGGTTCATGCCCTGGTCGATCGCGTAGCGGATGATCAACGGGATGAGAAGCTGCGTCCCGGTGAAGATCAGCATTGCTGCAATCGTGATGACTACCCTGGCACGATAGGGACGGACGAAGGCCCAGATGCGCCGGAGGATGCTCTTGTCGAAAGCCCGGCCGAACATCTCCTCCTCGATGCGGTGCGAGCCGACAACCGCGCGCGGAGGGCGTCTGCGGTCGTCACGTTCGGCTTCGAGTTCGCCGGCGCGGCCCTGCGCCATCAGCGGGCGCCCCCATACTGGGTCATAATGTCATCACCCGGGCGCGTCTGGAGATCGTAAAGGGCCCTGTAGCGTCCCCGCTTCTCCAAAAGCTCTTGATGCGTGCCGCGTTCTACGATTTCGCCGTTATCGACAAAAAGGATCTGATCGGCATGCATAAGCGCACTCAGCCGGTGCGCGATGATGATCGTCACCCGATCCTTGGCGAAGCGCCGCATCGCCGCGCGGATGCGCTGCTCGGTGCCGGCATCGATCGCGGCCGTTGAGTCGTCGAAAACGACGACGGAGGGGCGCAGCATCATGGTGCGAGCAATCGTGAGACGCTGGCGCTGGCCGCCAGAGAGAGAGACGCCGCGTTCGCCCACGACCGTCTCGTAGCCTGCTGGGAGCCCGAGGATGTAGTTGTGGAGCTGGGCAAATTCGCCAGCGCGTTCGATTCGCTGTCTCTTCGCCCAGGGATCGCCATAAGCGATGTTGTTCTCGATCGTGGTGGTGAATAGGAATGCATCCTGCTGTACGACGGCGACCGCCTTGCGAAGCGTCGCGAGGGTGACATTACGAATGTCCTGGCCGTCCAAAGTGATGGCGCCACCGGTCACGTCGTAAAAGCGGGGGACCAGATGAGCCATCGTCGATTTGCCCGAACCCGGCGGACCGACGATCGCGATCGTCTCGCCTCTACGGGCCTCAAAGCTGAGGTTCTTCAGAATGGCGCGGTTTTCGGCGCTGGGGTACGCAAACGAGACATTGTGGAAGCGCAGAGTGCCGTCGCTTATCTCGAGCGGTCTGGCCTCGAGAGCATCCCTGATTGTGATCTCCTGGTCGAGGAGACCGAAAAGCCGCGAACCGCAGCTAGAAGCGCGGGCAAATGCATTGACCATGAGGCCGATCTGGCGGACTGGCATTTGCAGGATTGTCATGAAGGTCAGGAAGGTCGCCACCGTTCCGACGCTGATCTCGCCAGCGACGAGCTTGCTGCCACCGATCCAGAGCACCAATCCCATTGCGAAAAAGAAGGACAGGGTCATCGCCGACGTGCTGGGCACGTAGATGTCAACGCGGTCGTTGGCGAGGTCGAGCGCGTTCTTGGAAGCGCCGTCGAACTTCTGCATCTCATAGGCTTGAGCCGCAAAAGCGCGGACCACGCGGATCCCTGCGAGGTTTTCCTCCATCACGCGGCTTAGTACCGAAAGCCGCTCATGCAGGTCGAGCCAGGTGGCGCGCAGCCTAAGCTGTGTGGCCGATGAGCGCCAGGCGACAAAAGGCACGAAGCTCAGCGCGACCAGGCCGAGCATGGGATCGGTCGAGATCATCATGTAGGCGCCGATCCCGATCAGCATGGTGAGCAGGACCACGCGAACGAGCGCGGTGGAAAAATACATCCGCACGCCTTGGAGATCGAGCATTCCGATGGTGATCAGATCGCCTGAATGGACCCGGTCGTGAAAGGAAAAGCTGAGACGCTGGATCTTGTCGTAGTAGGCGAGCCGCAGTTCGTACGCGACATGATGCCCGACGGCTTCGGCAAAATAGTTCTGCGCCATCGTGAAAAGGCCGCGTAGCGCGCTGACGGCGAGCAGCAGGAGAGCCGGGGTCCAGAGCGCTTGTCCTGCCGCGGTCCCCGCGACACCGCCCCCGATGGCTGTCTGGGTCTGGTCGACAGCCCGGCCGAGCAGCTGGGGAATGAGCAACTGGAGGATTGCCGCCATGATCGTCGAGCCCATAGCGAAGGCGACCTGCCAGGGATGCCGCAAATTCATCCGCGTGATGCGCAACAGCGTACTCAAATCCCGGCCCCAGCGCGCCGCTTCCACATGGGTCAACGAATTCAGAGCGTTCGTTGCGCTGCCGATAGCATCACTGCTCACGGGTGTATTCCCGACTGCATTTTGCGCCTTCGAGGCAAGCCGAAGGACCAATCATCAAAGGGGCCCGCCATTGTTAATCCTGTCCACCACCTGCAGCAGGGCGCGTTCCTATAAGCCGAGCCGCGGCTTCACTTACTGGCATGTCGATCACCGTGATTCCGCTTGCCGCAAGGAAACGCGCTTCGTTTCTGGTCAGCGTTTCCGCGTCCATTACCGCGCAATATGGACCTCGGGAGCGCTTCATGATCTGCCTGGCGTAGGTGCGCAGCATCTGATCGTTGAAGCGGCAGCCAACGAAGAAAAATCCACGGGTGATGCGCCGTTCCTTCACCACGTCTGGGATCGGTGTCTGGATATCGATTTCGGTCAGAACTTCGACATAGTCGGAATCTGCGACGAGAAAGTTTTGCGCCGGCCTAATACTCCCGTGAGGCGTATAGAGAACCGTCTTGGCCCCCGATCGGGGGTCGAGTTCCCTCCCGGACAAATCGTAGGTTTTCGTCCAAATGTTACCGATTTCGTTCGCCCGCGTGACGCCCTGTATCTCAACGACGTCCGTTCGGCCGGTCTCTACGAGAGCCGTGCGCATCGCGCCGTCGTACCAGCTGTCGACGATGAGGGAGAGCGGCAGCCTTGCGAGCCAGGCGTGGAGGAGGGTCGGCGCCACCGGCGCTGCGAATATGTCGGTCATCCAAGCTTGCAGCGTCCGGCGATGCCGGCGCTGTTCGATGAACTGCGCAACCGACCACATATTGGTGCGGATCCTGGAAGGGGCTGGCGCCCGCGCATTGAGTGCCGCGGCAACGACCTCCGGCGTATGCGGCACAGGCGGTTCCGCACAGTTGAACCCAAGAAGACCCGGACCGAGATAGGGGATCACCTCATCGGCGGCGAGCGCTTCCTTCGCCAGGTCAAGCAGCTTTTCGGCAAAACTGTCCCGCACGATGACGAGGTGGCCCGCTGTCAGGATGGTGTTCATGCTCGTTTCCTCGCGACGCACCTATCAAGGGGCAGCATCAGTCCTCTTCGGAAACCTTCCTTGCCTCGACGGTGATCGGCAGACGCGTATCCCGTGGAAGATCGGGTAGGAGGAGCCGCCACCCGTTCCTGAGCGTCACAGTTCCGCCCCACAACTCTTCCTTCTCGAGCTTGATGATCGGCTCTTCGAGGTCCTTTTTGGGGACATACGCCGACAAGCCAGCATCGGTCCTGCGGATCATGACTTTCATCTGGCCGTCCCTTCATTGGTATTGTTTTCAGCGCTGCAGGGCGCCTCGGCTTTGTCGAGGCTCATCAGTTCACGCGCTCGCATGCCGACGACGGTGCCACGGTCGATCCATTCGACCGCATAGATGAAGAACTGCTGGAGAAAGGTGCCAATGTCGCGCACATATCCCTCGTCGCCCTTCCGCACGAGATTTTCGCCGATCTCCCTGCCAGGATAGGTGCCGTCATTTTTTATGTGGCGAGTGGCACGTACCCGCTCTCCCGGCATGAATCGTGGAGGCCTGCGGATTTCGACCTCCTCTTCGCGTCCGAGCGACATGTCCGTTCCCTGATTTCTCTTGAGGCTGCAGATTGTGAACAAAGGCGTTCCAGGCGTCCTGCGAAGGCATCCCCGACCATGTCGGCAGCCCAATGTTCGTCACGCAGGAACGCAGGTCTTCGGCACCGGGCATACCGAGGCACATTGCTGCGCATCGAAGACCCCCTCGCACTCGGTGCACTTTTGCGGCTCGATCACATAGCTCTCGCCTTTGAACTTGATCGCGCCGGAGGGACACTCGAATTCGCAGGCGCCGCATTGGGTGCATTGGGATGCGATGATCTTGAAAGCCATTTTAACTCCTGGTCCGAATGGATGAGACGCGCTCAGGCCGTCGCCGCGAGTGCGGGGGTCCCAGACGCGGCCGCGTAAATCGCGCTGATTGCGGTTTCGATATAGTCGTGGGCATATGCGTCGGTGGCTTGGATTCCAGCGTCGGCGAGCTGATCCTGCGGGCAGTTTCCGATCTTGGCGCACAGCACGACATCTATGCCCTCAAGCGCAGCGATGACGCCATCCAGGGTGGCCTCTGCGCCCCAGCCGCCGAGACAATACTGCTCGACCTTGCGATGCCCGACAAAGCTGATCCCTCTCGGCGAGGCTTCGTAAACCTGGAATTCCTTCGCATGGCCGAAATGTTCATTGACGCGGCCGCCGCCCTTGGTCGCCACCGCGAAGAGAAGGGACTTGCCGGGGCTCGCTGCCTTGATCAATCCGATCGCTTCTCTCCTAGCCGCCACGTGATCACGGCGCTCCTCCGCGACCAGCTCCCGATAGGCCTTGCGATTGCTGGCATCGTAGGTGACCTCGCCGGGAATTCGGTCGACTGTGAATTCCTGGCCACGATCCTCACCGAGCAGGCCGACGGCATCTGCCCGGCACTGCCGGCAGTGGCGCATCAACTGGGCGCCGCCTTCGACACGATCCTGAAGAGCCTTCATCTCCATTGCGTTTGGGCCGCGTTGCCCGCTCAGTCCGTAGTGCGTGCCGTGCGCCGGGTCCGAAATCAGCGGCATGAGGTTGTGCAGGAACGCGCCTCGCTCCTTGACCCATCTATTCACCTCGATCAGATGCTCATCGTTCACGCCGGGGATCATCACCGAATTGATTTTGGTGAGGATGCCGCGCGCGGTCAGCATCTCCAGGCCCAACATCTGCCGCTCGTGCAGGATCCGGGCGGCTTCGATGCCGACGTAGCGGCGATGGTCGTAAAAGATCCAAGGATAGATCTTTGCACCGACCTCAGGGTCGACCATGTTGATGGTGATCGTCACGTGATCGACATTCATGTCGGCAAGCTCCTCGACATGGTCCGGCAGCGCGAGCCCATTCGTGGAGATGCAAAACTTGATGTCTGGGATTTCCCTGGCGACTCGTTCGAACGTTGCCTTCGTCTTCTTCCAGTCGTAACAGGCATCGCCAGGTCCGGCGATGCCGAGCACGGAAAGCTGCGGCACCTCGTTGGCGACCGCGATCACCTTGCGTAGCGCCTGGTCGGGCGTCAGCTTTTCGGAGACCACCCCAGGCCGGCTTTCGTTGGCGCAGTTATATTTGCGATTGCAGTAGTTGCATTGGATATTGCAGCCGGGCGCGACCGCGACGTGCATGCGCGCGAAATAGTGATGCGCCTCTTCTGAAAAGCAGGGGTGATCCTTGATCTTGTCCCAGACAGCCGGATCCGTGTCGTCCGGCTTTATCGACGAGCCGCAGGACGAAGACGCGCAGCCACCGGCTTTCACGGTGGCAAGCAACTGGTCATCGAGTGTCGTGCTGAGGCTCTCAAGCGAAATTGCCGGTGCGGACATCGAACGGCTCCGTTGCTGGGTGAATGTCGCAGTTCAAACCGCAAGAGCTATGCCAGCTCAAAGAGCGGTTTTGGTTCACGAATTGGCTTTCGTGTCGGAATCCGTCGGATTGCTCCGACACACCTTTGTCGGGCTTCCGACAGTGGACAAGCAAATCGGGTCGCGAAGGCTACCAGCCTTGGGCGCGCAGAGTGTGAGGGAGACTACTCCGGGCTTACGTTTGACGTCATCACGACGTCTAGAATTTCTTCACCTCGATGCCATGCCGGCGCAGGGCGTAGCCGATTTGCCGCGGCGTGAGGCCGAGGATACGAGCCGCCCTGGCCTGAACCCAACCGGCCTTGTCCATCGCGTCGATCAGCCGGTCGCGTTCCGTCAGACGCGGGGGACAAGCGGGATCGTTCGGATCGCCGGCCGCAAGGGGAGATACCTTGCCTGCGGAGGCACCGATGCGACTGGCCGGCAGCCGCAATCCGGCCGGCACTGCGTTGAACCGTGCGAGATCGTCGATGGCATTGCCGCCATTCGAGCGGTCGGCTCGCTTCCAGAGGAGCCAGGAAAGGCACTGGCTCTTGTTGCAGGCGAAATCGGATGGCGTGATCGTCCTTGAACGCGCAAGTGTGGCCGTCCTTTGGACGCAGTTCTCCAGCTCGCGGACGTTACCAGGGAAGTAGCATTGCGAGATCAGGTCAAGCGCCGACGGCGCGAAGGCGAGTGCGCGATCGTTCTCCTTGTTGAATCGATTGAGGAAGGCGCTCGCAAGGCGTGGAATATCGCCGGGTCGCTCTCTGAGCGGAGGCAGAATAATTGGCACCACATTGATGCGGTAATAAAGGTCGGCCCTGAACTCCCCTTTTATGACAGCCGTCTCGAGGTCCTTGTTGGTGGCGCATATGAGGCGCACGTCGACCTGTAGCGTTTTGGTGCCGCCGACTCGCTCCAACTCGCCTTCCTGCAAGACACGCAACAGCTTGGCTTGAAAGGCCGGCGAAATCTCGCCGATTTCATCAAGTAGCAGCGTTCCCTCATTTGCCAATTCAAAACGACCGGCGCGCTGGGAGATAGCACCCGTGAAAGCGCCCTTTTCATGCCCAAACAGTTCTGACTCCAGAACGCTTTCAGACAGTGCGGCGCAGTTCAATTTGACGAAAGACTTCTTCCTCCGACGTGAGAGCTTATGGATGGCTTGCGCAAAGAATTCCTTGCCGGTGCCGCTTTCACCCCGCAGAAGCACGGTGGAATTGGTCCCTGCTACGACCGAGACGGTTTCGAGCACCTGCTTGAGTGCGGGGCTTTCCCCGATGATCCCGTCGATTTTGGCATCCGCATGCCGGGCAGGGTCGTAGGTCCTCCCCTCGTTGGGCGATTTCTCCGGTCTCCATTGTTCATGGACAGACCGCTGACGATCTGTACTCAGGGTGCGATGGAGACGGATGGTCCGGCCGACAAGGTTGGCGACCATCGTCAGGAAGTATGTGTCCTCGTCGTCGCGAAAGTCGGTGACGCCGTCTCCGGCGCGGTCGATCGACAATGTCCCAAGGATCTTATGATCAGCCTTTAGCGGGATACCGATAAAGGCAATTGGGATGGTCCCGCTGCTCGAAGACGTTTGAAGGTCAGCCTGAAATAATTGGGACTTGCGGACGTCCGGTATGAAGAGCGGCGTCCCCGTAGCGACGATTTGATCTGTTATGGCCTGTGGTATGACGCGGCGAGTGCCTGATTGAGGTGCGTGGGTATTGCCGGCAGTTGCGGCAATCTCCGGCTCTCCTTCAGCGTCCAGGACGACGATTGCTCCGTGACGCATCTGCAGAAACGAAGGCAGGATGTTCACGACATTGGCGAGCGTAATCTCCAGCTCGCTGGGGGCGGTCAGCACCTTCGATATCTCGTAGAGTCCCCTGAGCGCGATATCTGCTTGGGGCATGCTTTTGATGGGCGGTTCAGGGCGGGTATCCCGAGGTGCTACCTCGTCGACCCGATCTTGCGGTACGTGAGCCATGGAAACACCTCAGCGGTTGTCGTCCAGAGTGCTCCTCCTTTTGTGTCTGAGTCTGAATTCTGAAAGCACAGTATTCACGAGCTTCTCTTCGTGGCGCGGCAATTCAAGCAAAGATAGACTTGGCGTTGGTCGCGACCTCATGTGTACCAAGATTGACCCTCTTGATACGGTGCGTGCGTCTTCATCCGAATTTGAAGAGGACTCCGAAACCGCCGCGTGGATAGTTCCACTCGATCTCGCCACTGGTCTCACACAAAATCCGGCAGGTGCCGCACTCCATGCAGCCGTCGGCAGTGATCTCCACTTGACCTTTGTCGTTCAACTCATAACATTTCGCCGGGCAGATGTGGGTCAGCGCGAGCAAGTTCGCGCTTGGCCTCTCGTGCGGTCGCACTTTGATATGCGGACGGCCGGAATCCACCAAGTAGCGGTTCTGGTAAAGCTTGTCCTCGACACGTGACTTCGTCACTGCGATCGTCATTTCGTCTCCCCTCAGCGCCACGCCAATGCGAGGCGGACCGCGTCGCTGACCAGCCCCCAGCGCGCGCGCGCCTTGATGAAGGCCGCCGTGGTCGCCTTTTCCTTCTCGATCTTCGGCGTGCCGTCGACACGCATGAAGTTCTGCGCGGCTTGCGACATCAACCGCGGATAAGTCGTGAAGTAATTGCAGGAATTGGTGTGGAGCAAGGCCGGCATGTCTTTGTATTTCCTTAGGTCCTTGACCACGAAGGACTTGTCCAGCATGGCTTTGTAAAGGGCGAGATTCCGTTTGGTCATAGGACCGTTGCGGCTCCTGACCTCGATGATTGCCTCAGCCGCGATGCGGCCGGAGGTCATGGCGAGGTTCGAACCCTCGCGGTGAATGGCGTTGTTCAGTTGCGCGGCATCGCCGACCACGACCCAACCGTCGCCAAAGAGCTGCGGAATAGCCTTGTAGCCGCCTTCGGGAATGAGATGCGCGGAATATTCTTTCACTTCCGAGCCGGCGATCAGCGGCCGGATCGAAGGATGGCTTTTTAGGGCGTCGAGGAGGACGTAAGGGCTCTCGACCATCGCGGCGAAATCGGAGACGAGGCAGCCAATGCCCAGTGAGATAGACTCCTTGTTGGTGTAGAGGAAGCCGAGCCCGGCCATGCTGCGGGAGGTCGTGCCCACCGCCTCGATCACGCAGCCTTCATCGCCTTTGAGGCCGAACCGCTGCTCAATGACCTCTTCGGGCAGGAAATGCATTTCCTTGACGGCGAGCGCCACGGTTTGCGGCTTCGGCATCTCGCGCAGGCCGGCCCGGGTGCCAAGCAGTCCGCAGACACCTTCTGCGAGGACGACCACGTCCGCGTAGATGGCTCCGCCGGCCCGGTCTGTGCGGACGCCGATCACCCTGTCCTTGGCGTCACGGATGAGTTCCGTCACGGTCGTCTCGCACAGAACCGTCGCGCCGGCCTCGCGCACCTTACGCGAAAACCATTTATCGAACTGGGCACGGATGATCGTGTAGCGGTTGGGCTTCGCCTCATTGAAGTCGTCCGACCGATAGTGAATCCCGGTATGGGATGTGTCGTCCATCACCCAAAGCCGCTGTTCAACCAAATGCCGCTCGAGAGGCGCATCGTCCCGGAAATCCGGGATGATCTTCTCCAGCATGTTCGCGTACATGATGGCACCCTGGACATTCTTGGAGCCCGGATATTCACCCCGCTCCAACTGCAGCACCTTCAGGCCGTGGCTGGCCATGGTGTAAGCAGCTGCGTTTCCGGACATGCCGGCCCCAATAACAATGGCGTCGAATTGTTCCTCAATCATGTCCATCCCTTAACTCGCAAGCTTGTCGCGACTGTGGGGCGACAGCCGCCGGGTGAAGGCTTCCGTCAGTGCGGGCAGGAAGCGGATCGCGTCGGTGACGATCCCGAGGTGAGCGAAATCGAAAATCGGCGCGTTCGGGTCGGTGTTGATGGCCACGATGAGATCCGCCCCCTCGACGCCAACCCGATGCTGGACGGCGCCGGAAATCCCGGCCGCTATGTAAAGCTTCGGCCGGATGGTCTTGCCAGTTTGGCCGATCTGCCGATCAGCTGGCATCCAGCCCTTCTGGACCAACGGGCGCGAACAGCCGTGCTCGGCGCCGATTGCTCGCGCGAGATTCTTCACAAGCTGCAGGTTCTCCGCCGCGCCTAGACCGAGGCCTCCCGCAACCACGACGTCGGCATAGGCAAGATTTGCCTTTGCCGACTGACTATCCGGCAGGAAGCCGAGGATTTTGGTAACGATCTCGTCCTCGGCTACCGAGAGCTTGTGCCGGATGACACGCCCGACCGGTTTATCCGCCCGCTGCGGCATGGGCATGACCCTCGGTCGCACTGTCGCCATCTGGGGGCGGAAATTGAGCGTATAGATCGTGCACAACAAGGAACCGCCGAAAGTCGGACGGGTGGCGGCGAGCGAACCGTCGGTATCCACATCGAGTTCGGTGCAGTCGGCCGTGAGCCCTGTCTGCAAGGTCGTCGCCACGGAGCCGGCAAGATCCCTGCCGAGTGTGGTGGCACCGAGAAGAAGGATCTCGGGTTTGTGGGTATCGACCAGATCCGTCATCGCCTTGGTGAATGGCTCGTTCCGATAGTCGGCGAGCAGCGGCGCCTCGACGATGTAGACAAGGTCGGCGCCATAAGCGAACGCTTCGGCAACGGCGTTCCCGATGGCCTCTCCCGGCGGTCCAAGCACGACGCCCGCAAGCTGGACCTGAAGCTTGTCTGCTAACTTGCGGCCTTCGCCGAGCAGTTCGAATGATACGGGATGGACCTGGCCGCGTTCGAGCTCGATGAAAACCCAAACGTGCCGGTAGTCCTTGAAATGCGCGGGCAGCTCCTTCTTTATGCCGGCACGGCCGGCGGCAGGGCGAGGGGTTTCTCGGTTCGCGGTCGACATCGTCTGCTCCTTGCCCTCTCACGCGCCGCCGTTGAAGGCGAGCTCATGTTCCAATGCCGGCTGGCGGGTGAAAATTGCCGTGATGAGTTCGTCAGCGACATCGCGCAAGGCCATCTCGGCGGTGTCGATTTTTGCCGCCTTTTCCGCTCGCGCAGGAGGCGCGAAAACGCGCTTGACGACCGTTGGTGAACCGCGCAGGCCGCATTTGGTGAGATCCTCAATGCCGGCGTCGGCCGCACTCCATTTCAAGACCAGGCTGCGCGCGGCGCACAGGGCGTCCTGGATCGAGCCCCGGCGGATCTCGTTTGTGCCTTCCAGCATGGTGATGAGGCAAGGGAGCCTGCTCTTCAGCATCTGTGTGCCGCCTTCGGAGCGGCGCTCGACCTTGATCTCGCGTGCAGCAAGGTCAATAGAGGCGATCTTCGCGACATAGGTCAGTTGCAGGAGTCCGAGGCGCTTGGCGATGCCGGGCCCGACCTGGGCGGTGTCGCCATCGATCGTCTGCTTGCCAGTGAAGACGAGGTCTGGCGTGCCGAACGTCTCGCCAACCTTCGCGATTGCCTGGGAAAGGGCGAACGAGGTCGCCAGCGTGTCGGAGCCGGCAAAATAGCGGTCGGTCAAGAGCACCGCTCGGTCGGCGCCGTAACCGAGCGCCTTGCGCAGCGCGTCCTCTGCCATGGGCGGACCCATAGTGAGCACGGTGACTTCGCCACCATAGGCGTCGCGCAGCCTGAGGGCTTCTTCGAGGGCGAACAGGTCGTAAGGGTTGATGATAGTCGGAACACCCTGGCGCATGATCGTGTTCGTCACCGGATGGACCCTTATCTGTGCCGAGTCCGGCACCTGCTTGATGCAGATTACAATGTGCATTGGCGGTTTCTCTAGGCTCCTGTCCGGATGCGGGCTTGGCGGTTATCTCTTTGGAGCGCATCATTCGTGCCAACTGTTTTGCGCTGCCCCCTATTCCTAGAACTTCGCTTGGTTGCTTCCGAGGGCGCCGTGGTGCTGACGGATTTGTCGGCTTCTCGACATTGTCGCGTCGCAACCCGTGGCGCGGTCATTCCTGTCCGAACCGCTTCAGTACGGAGTCGAACGGGACAAAGGTGCGGCCCGGCGTGGCAGGTTTGTTCGGATCGTGGTCTTTGAGCACCTTGAAGACCCGATGCGAGAGCGGCGAGGAAATCGCGAAGTCTTCGTAAGCGCGTTCGAGCGTCGCGCGCACCCGCGCGGCAATCACCTGGTCGGGCAGACCGGAGAAATCTTCTTCGGCAAGGTATTGGCCCACGCGCTTCATGATATGGAGCCGCGAGACATTCAGCACCTTCGGATCATAGGAGACGCCAAGGACTGCGAAGAACTCCTCCGCAGCCGACAGGCGCTTCAGTCGTGCGAGGATGTCGGTGACATCGATAGGGCGGCTGTCAGCGGAACAATTCATTGCATTCTCCCTGGTCGGAAACCTGTGGTGTCGGTGCGCTCGCGCACGGCTGACCTGGACCCGCACAGCTCCGCGAGGGATGCCTCGCTGCACATTCCATCGTAGAGCTCGACCAGTTGAGTTGCAGTGACGGTCGATTTGGTCTCGGCCGCCTCGCGCCGGACGCGGGCCACCATCGCGGCTGCCAGATCCGGGTCGAGATCGCGACCGCTTTCGCTCAGCACATGGGCAATCGCAGTGGCGCCGGAATGCTTGCCGATGACGATACGCCGGCAGCGGCCCACGAGAGCCGGATCGAGCCCTTGATAAGTACGCGAGTCCTTTAGCAGCCCTGCGACGTGAATGCCGGATTCGTGGGTGAAAACATCGGCGCCGACGACCGGCTTAATGGCCGCGGTCTGCCGGCGGGCGGCCCAAGCCACCTGGGCGGCGAGGTCGGGCAATGCGGTCAGCTCGATGCCGGTATCCGCGCAGTCGAAGACCGCCATCGCGGCGGCCACCTCTTCCAGCGCGGCATTGCCCGCACGCTCGCCGAGCCCCAGGACGGTGACGGACGCATGGCGCGCGCCTGCGCGGATTGCGGCCAGCGTGTTGGCGGCAGCAAGTCCGAGATCGTTGTGCGCATGAAATTCAAGGTCGATTGGAGACTGCGCCACGAGCTGGGCGACAAGTTCGAAGGTCGAAAACGCGTCGAGAACGCCGACTGTGTCGGCTAGCCTGACGCGGCTTGCGCCGGCGCGTGCAGCCGTCTCGATGACGCGGGCGAGATGATCCCGATTGGCCCGCGAGGCATCCTCGCAGCCCACCGCGACGAAGAAGCCGGCGGCGGCTGCGCGCCTGACCATATGTTCGATGACCTGGAGCGCTCCCGCCTTATCGAGGCCGAGCTTGGCGGCAAGTTGGATGTCCGACGCAGGCAGCGATAGATTGACGGCGTGGACGCCGCTCTCGATCGCTGCATCGAGATCCAGCGACGTCATCCGGCACCAGGCCATGAGCCGAACCGGGAGACACCGCGCGACCACGGCGCGAATTGTTTCGATCTCGTCGGCGCCCATGACCGGCGTGCCGATCTCGATCTCTGTGACGCCGGCCGCCGCAAGAGACTCGGCGATCTCCAGCTTTTCCGTCGTGGTAAAGGCGACGCCGGGCGCCTGCTCGCCATCGCGCAAGGTCGTATCGTTGAGAAAGACATGACGGGTCATGAACGGTAGCCTGTTCTGCTGCCGCTCAGGCATAGACCGGATTGAACGTCTTCGGAGCTTCGCTTACCCGGCCCAGAACTGGGAAAGCCACGCAGCTTCTCCACGATTGCCGGCATGACCTCGAGCACCCGGTCGACGTCCGCTTCGCCGTTGTCCCGCGCCAAGGAGAAGCGGACTGCCGCGTGTGGCGTTTTCATCGCGCTCAGGACATGGCTCGGTTCCAGAGAGCCGGAGGTGCAGGCGGAGCCGGAGGAACACGCGATGCCCACGCGGCTGAGGAGGAGTGGAATTCCATCACTTTCGACATGTTCGAAGGAGATGTTTGCGGTGTTGGGCAACCGTTCCAGGGGATCACCAGTGACACAGGTGCTTGGGATGCGCTGGAGAATTCCGTCCTCTAAACGGTCGCGGAGCGACTTTACCCGTGTGGTCTCGTCGTCCATGAATTTCAACGCGAGTTCGGCCGCCGTGCCGAGCCCGGCGATGCCGGGCGTATTCTCGGTGCCAGCACGCCGGTTGTGTTCTTGGTGGCCCCCCTTGATCAGCGAATGGAAGTTGACGCCACGTTTTACGAAAAGCGCACCGATCCCTTTCGGCCCGTGCAGCTTGTGGCCGGAGAGCGACAGCATGTCGATTGCGGTCGACTTGAGGTCCATCGGAAGCTTGCCGACCGCCTGCACAGCATCGGTATGGAATAGGGCGCCCACTTCCTTGGCCAACTCCGAAAGGCTGGCCACGGGGAAGATCACACCAGTTTCGTTGTTCGCCCACATTATCGATACGATTGCCACCTGTGGGGTGAGGGCGGCCATATAGGCGTCGAGGTCGAGCCGGCCACGGCAATCCACCGGGATCCTGTGCACCTTGACGCGGCGGGTCTTCTCAAGATGCGCGCAGAGCGTCAGCACGGCGGGATGCTCGACCGCGGACGTCACGATCTCTGTTCGGTTGGGCGCCGCCTCGAGCGCTGAAAGAAGCGCTGAATTGTCGCTTTCTGTCCCACCCGAGGTGAAGGTGATCTCATCCTCGAACTCCGCGCCGATCAGCGCTTGCAACTGCCTCCGCGCCTTTCTCACCGCCGCACTGACTGAGGCGCCAAGAGCGTGTGCCGACGAAGGGTTGCCGAATTGATCCCTAAAGAACGGCAACATCGCTTGTACGACCTCAGGATCGACCCGTGTGGTTGCGTTGTTGTCGAGGTAGACAGGCTTCATAGGTGCGATCCTCAGTTAACCAGAATGACGCGAGCGCGAGACCGACTCGTTGAGCCTCTGGCGCATGCCGTTGATGATAATGGGCCTGAACTGGCAGCCGCGCAGACGCCCGGAGTGTTTGACGCAGACCGGATCTCCGTCCACATGAACAAGTTCGCAGTGGCCGCCGTCAGCCCGCAGGTAAGGACGCCCGAACGCGACAACGTTATCGATAAGCCGAATTTGGCGTAGCGGCGCGATTGGTCCGCAAGCAGCTCGGGTGCCACCAGGAACCGAGCTGTTTCGGGAGGCGACGTTCTTTGCATCCTACCGGAAGCGAATGGCGGTCCCGAGATCCGTTTTCCTTGTTCTTTAGGACGGGGACATCTGTCGTGCCGGCCATATAAGTCTCCTCTGCCGCAAAATGAGTCCGTCGGCCGCATAGGCGCTTCGAGCGTTTAACTGAAGGACTTGCCGCAGCCGCACTTCTCGCGCGCATTGGGGTTATCGAAGACAAAGCCGGAAGATTCGAGCCCGGTGAGGAAGTCAACGGTCATGCCGGCGACATGTGGTTGGGAGCCCGCGTCCACGAACAGCTTGATCCCATCTGTGTCAGTGATCGCGTCGCCCTCGCGCGACACGCTCTCCAGGCCCATTGAGTATTTGAAGCCGGCGCAGCCGCCGGCCTCGACCATGATGCGAAAGCCTTCCGCCGGCTCGCTGGCGCGGGAAAGAGCAGTCTTGAAGGCGGCAACAGCGTTGTCGGTGAGCGTAATCATGGCTCCATTCTCCTCAGTCCGGGACCTGCTTGCGCATCACGTCGCATGCACCGTGCCAAAGCGAAAAAACGTTTCAACACAGCGCGGCATCTCTGACACTGCCGTGCTTCTTGTGAGTGCATTGCTGCGAAGGTGTCGGCCAACGGACACGTACTGTCGGGTTTGTCGGGTCCGCCACGAGGGATGTTGGGCCTGAGTTCTTGGTTGAACTCACATCACCAAATACAGAACTTCTTCTGAGCTTGCTTCGGCGCAATTGGCACGGTTTTTGAAGCTCCGTTTGGCGAGGCGGCAAGAGCATGCCGATCCACAATCATGCCGTGGGTGCCCTCGCGATGGATGGGGCGAAGCAAGGGAGCAACATGTCAGGACTGGGTCAGATACGCCTTGCTTGGCAAAGCAGCGCCGCCCGTGGCATCCGAATGCCCGCTTGGCCGATTGCGACAACACCCACACTCGCTCACCACCGCCCAGTAGCCGCCGACCGGCTCGATGGGATGCTGCCATCGGCATGTGCCTGCTCGCCGGTTTTCGCGCGGGTGCGACGCCGTGCGCACGCTGTCCAGCGACACTTTGTTCACGGGCCAGCAGCAGATCAGGATCGAGCATTTCGGCGCGCCTTATCGGCTGAAGATTCCCGGGCAGGGCAGCTGATCCTCACACGTAGGTGGAAGCAGGGGTAAGACATGGACCAGCGCGAGAAACCGTCGCCCGACGAAATCCGGCGGGCGTGCAAAGACAATCCGAAAATCCGGGAGCATGATCTCGCCGCTCGATTGGGCATTTCGGAAGTCGAGTTGGTCGCGGCGCATTGTGGTCACGGCGCGGTGCGCATCGAGCCGCGCATCGATGATCTGCTGACCGGCCTCGAAGCGGTCGGCGAGGTGATGGCGGTCACCAGCAACGAAAGTGCCGTGCACCAAAAGATCGGCGTCTACGGCAAAGTGGTCACCGGCAACCAGCATGCCATATTGCTCGGCGACGAGATCGACCTGCGCATCTTCCCGAAAGCGTGGGCGTATGGCTTCGCCGTCGAGAAGCGCGAGGGAGCCGAGATCCGTCGCAGCCTGCAATTCTTTGATGCCACCGGCGAGGCGATGCACAAAGCTCATCTCAGGCCCGCCTCGAACCTGCAGGCCTATCAGGATCTGACGGCAGAGCTTGTATCCTCCGACCAGGAGCCGATCATATCGGTCGAGGCGAGCGGGGCGCGCGATAACGCATTGAGTCCAGACCACGCCGCCACGGTCGACGACCTACGCGAGCACTGGGGCCGCCTAAGCGACGTGCATCAGTTCTATCATATGTTGAAGACACTGAAGCTCAGCCGCTGCCAGGCGATGCGTATGGCCGACGAGGATAACGCCTGGCTGCTCGACAATGATGCCGTTGGCGCCCTGTTCCAACAGGCCGCCGAAGACGAGATGCCGATCATGTGCTTTGTCGGCAATCGTGGTTGCATCCAGATCCATTCCGGCCCGATCAGATCGGTCAAGCAGATCGGGCCGCGGATCAATGTGCTCGACGAGACCTTCCATCTGCATCTTAGGACCCATTTCATCCGCGAGGTCTGGGCCGTGCGCAAGCCGACGAGGGACGGTCACGTTACGTCCATTGAAGCCTATGGCGCGGACGGCAAGATGATCATCCAGTTCTTCGGCAGGCGCAAGGAAGGCGAACGCGAGGGCAGCGACTGGCGGTTTCTGGCCGAGAGTCTGCCACGTGTTCCCGGTCCGACCTACAGGGATGTGTAGAGTGCCGACAGGCCCTCGGATTGAACCGGCCGCCATAGGACTCGGCACCACGTTGCGACAGCGGCTGCGAGGTCGTAGCGCATACGGACGGTTAGGTGTGCACGCCGGAATTGACCGCATCGATACAGTCAAGCTCGTCGCTGGCCGGACTGCTGCGCACGAGTGCATCGCCGTCTGACCGAAAATCCTTGCAGCGCCTGCGAGCGATAAAACGCATACGCCATCAGCGCCGAACCGAAGCGCGGCTGGACCTTGTTGATATTTCCGATCATCGCGCGCAAGCGCCGACGGGTATTGTCGGACCGCACCCGATCCTTGCGCTGGATCGCGTCGTTGCTCAATCCGGGCCGTGCGAGCGATCTCCTCGCTCGTCGACCGGAAGGCTGTGCAGCAGCAGCCAAGCCGAACAGCCCGATGTCGCGGACACGACAAAACCGACCACGGATGTCGGTTGTCGGACGTTGTCCTAAGAATGATGGACAGGTGATCATCAGCGGCGGGGGCCCAGGCTGGCATTGATTGGTGCAGCGCCATGGGTACGCCTATCCGGCACGCGACTTGCTTCGACAATTTGATCAGCAGGGCATCAGCAGTGCGTCACGGTGCTCAGAGGTGATTGACCAGCCTCTCAACCCTAACGGGGATAAGCGGCGGCTTTGCTTCATGACCGCAGCGCGGCGGAGATGCCCCTTCTGATCGACTTCGCAACCGATCTCATCCGCGCTGGTGTAGGTGGGCTGTATCAGGCGACAGAATCTAGAAGGCGCCCGACAAGAGACGTGCCCATGCTGGAAATCGACTTTATGAACAGTGGTGCAATCTCAATCGAGCCATGAACGCCAATGTAGAGAAAACAAAATGGCGACCAACCCCGTTCCAGATCATGTCCCGCCCGAAATGGTGAGGGACTTCAGCCTGTTTACATCGCCAGGGATGCCACCAACACCCAACGGGGATCCACACGCAGCTGTCGCTTGCGTACATGAGGGGCCTCCGATCTTTTACTCCCGCTACAACACGCAAGATGGCCGGGGTACCTGGGTCATCACCCGTGCCGCGGACCAGCGGAAGGTGCTGCAGGACGCAGAGACTTTTTCCAGCCATCGCAGCATCTTCTCCTCCATACTGGGTGAAAACTGGCCGACGATCCCGCTTGAGCTCGATCCACCGGCCCATGGCGTCTTTCGCTCACTGCTCAATCCGCTGCTTTCGCCAAAGCGGGTGTTGGCTTTGGAACCGGCTGTCCGCGAACGGGCGGTCGAGCTGATCGAAAGGATCGCCGCGTCGGGCACAAGCTGCGACGTGATGAAGGATTTTGCCTTTCCTTTCGCGGTGAGCACCTTTCTTCGCTTTCTGGGGTTGCCCGATGACCGACTCGATACATTCGTCGGCTGGGGGAAAGATCTGCTCCACGGCGACGATAAGGAACGACCTGTGGCTGCCCGGACGATCGTGGCATTCATCGACGAACTTGCAGCCATGCGCCGCCAGGAGGCGGTTGACGATTTCATGACCTTTATCGTGCAGGCACAGGTCGAGGGCCGCCGGCTGACGGACACCCAAGTCCGCGGCATCGGCGTGCTTGTCTTCGTCGCTGGGCTCGACACGGTCGCAGCAGCTATAGGCTTTGACTTGGTGTACCTCGCGCGCAACCTCAAAGATCAGCAATTGCTGCGGAGCGAACCGGACCGCATCCCGCTCGCAACCGAAGAATTGCTGCGGGCCTATCCGCCCATTCAGTTGATCCGCGTGGCTACGAAAGATATCGACTTCGAAGGCGCGCCGATCCGGAAGGGGGACTATGTTTCCTGCGCCACGATGATTGCCAATCGTGACCCGGCGGAATTCGAATACCCCAACACGATCGATTTGGAGCGGGAGGACAACCGCCACGCAGCGTTTGGCTATGGTCCCCACCGTTGCCTTGGCTCACACCTTGCCCGGCGGGAGATTGTCATTGGCCTGGAGGAGTGGCTGGCGCGCATCCCGGCTTTCAGGATCAAGCAGGGTACGGCACCGATAACCTCTGGCGGCCATGTGTTCGGGATCGAAAATTTGATCCTGGACTGGTCTTAGGCCTGCCCCGAGTCGGGGCACAGACAATGGAGGCAGCGCCATGCGCATCATCGTCCAAAAGGCCAAATGCCAGGGTCACGCGCGATGTGCGGCGCAAGCGCCGGACATCTTCAAGCTTGATGACGAGGGCTACATCCTGCCTGGTGACATTGAAGTTGCGGAAGGGGAGGAGTTGCCTGCATCCCGAGGCGCGCGATCCTGTCCTGAACGTGCGCTGGAACTCACCCGCTGCGCGCTTTGAGGACTCATTCAACCGAGCTTCTGGCGGCCGTGAATGGGGCCGACCATGTGGCCGCACTCAGCACGCGACGTTTGTCCTGCACGGTCCACCTCCAACTCTGCGAGGGCATTTCCGGCGCCAGTGTTCCCCATAGGCGCAAACGGCAGGGCGGGGGCTCGCGAAACGCCTCTTCCAATCACAGAATTTGCGACAGAGCCGATGGACCAGACGAAAATTGCCGAACTACTCGAGCGCGAGGCGCTCCGCGACTGCGGATACCCGAAGAACTGCCCGACCCATGTTGCGGCAGGCCGGGTCTCTGTATGATTTGATAGGACAAACCAGGAGAACGCACCATATTTGCCCTACATTATGACCGGCTCAGCACCGGCCAATGGCCGCAGATCGAGCTGGAGAGGAGGTTCGACCAGCATGTGCTTGCCTGTGTGCTTTCACGTGCGCTCGAGGAGATCGAGGCCGGCGAGGTGACGGCGACGGAGGCAACCGGCCTTTCGCGCGCCGAGCTGCGCGATGTCCTGGTCCGCTGTTTCCCTGCTTTTCCTATCAACGCGTTTGCCTTGAAAGAGGTGAGCGAGCCCGAGCCCGACCTGGAGGAAGAACTTCTGCGCGGACTGCTGCTGGCGCACGCCCGGCCGGGCGACCCGGCGAGCGCCCGCTTCGCCAAGATCATCGCCCGGCGTGCCATGCGCAATGACCATCTCTGGCAGGACCTTGGCCTTTTTAATCGAAGCGACCTCGGCCGCCTGCTCGCCTCGCATTTTCCGACGCTGGCGGCCGGCAACACCCAAAACATGAAATGGAAGAAATACTTTTACCGCAAGCTCTGCGAGGCCGAAGGTTTTTCGCTGTGCAGCGCGCCCAGTTGCCGGGAATGCAATGATGTCGAAAGCTGCTTCGGCCCGGAGGAAGGCGAAAGCCGCCTCACATGGATTAAGAACGGCATCGCCTCGGATTGAGAACCGCTTTCGTCTGTCGTACAGCCGCAGCGCTCGCGCCGCGCCATGTGTCTCTTGTCGAATGTCGACTGACGCCTTCGGGGATTGAATGCTGTGCCTGCTGTCCGATTACTCGCCATGCTCGCTTCGGCGGGCGCCGTCATGATGGCGGTGCAGGATGCGACCCGCACCATCGCCGCCGAGCAACTGGTGTTCTCCGGGCCGTTGCTGCTCGCCTGCCTGGCGGTTGCGGCGCCTGGGCGGCCGCGGTTCACCGCCGTCATTGTTCGCGCTGGTGCACAGTTTCGCCTCGATCACCCGTTGGGGCGGCCAGATTGTCTCCGGCGTTGCCATCAATTTCGTTGCTGCCGGCTCCGCCATCATTCTCGGCCAGTTCCGGCAGGGCGCGCGCTGGGGTTCCTGGAAGCTTTTCGAACTTTCTGGATCCCGCCTCAACCCGAATTGCGTGTGCTTGTTGGACAAATTAGGTCACTAGATTCGGATTTAGGATAGATTCAGGAGGCTTCGAATTTCTAACGCTCGCGACCTCGCGGGTCGTTCACGTCAGCACGAAGGCGTTTAACTCTACGTGTCGTATTGGGGCAGCTATGCGCCTCAAGTAGGACGTTCAGGCAACCTTGTCTTCGCCCAGAAGCGGACATTACGGCTGATACCAGCGAGCGGTGGGAATGCGCCCTCTATCGGTCGTTGAATAGTCTTGTCGTCCCCCAAACCTGCAGATCGGTTGGCACGACGACTATCCTTATAAGGATAAATTTAACGAGCACTCATCAAGAGCCGCTTGAACGTTTAGCCCATTCGCAAGCTGATGACTCATCCCAATCGTGCTCGACGTCATGCAGGTTCTGTTTCCCGCCGTTTTGTCACCAGGGGATCGCCGAAGACGGTCAGCGCAAGGCGGTTTGCGGGGGACTTTCCGAGGGCGCGTTCGACGGCCTTGTTGCCTTCGAAGTTCGCCTCGATCACAGTCGCTCCGGCGGATCACGCGTCCATAAATGCAGGCAGCCAGTAGGCGGGGACGCTCGCGTTGAGCGGCCACGGTGATGCGACTACCGCCGAACAGCCCTGATCGAGCAGTTCCTTTGCAAGCCCAGTCGTTGTGTCGGCCATGGGGTGTTTATCAAACCTGCCGGCGCTGCAGACAAAAAGAACGACAACGCCTGCGTTGCACACAGCGCTCGATATTACGTCGGGGGTAAACCTCATACCGGCATCATCTGCGACAACCTGAAAGAACCGGCCTTCCGGAATGACGCTTCCGTGCGCCGTGACTATTGCCAACTCGGCACCCTTCAAGCGGTCCGGAACCGCAAGCCCTGTGTCGAGGTCGATCGAGTGGTCGCGAAGCGTGCCGCTGAGCCGGTCGGCCAGCATTCCGAGAGTCTGAACAGCTCCCGGGTCGTCCGAGATGGGAATCCATGCGAACGGTGCACCAGTCCTTGCAGGGCGGTTTCTTGCCTCCTTGAGCCAAGAAAGGGACGGTGCGGCCGCCACGGGGACCTGCAGGCCGAGCAATTCGCCGGATGCCATGAGCAGGTTCGCAGGGAGTTGCTGCAGCGCAACGTCGGCAACAAGAAGAGCGGGCGTCGTCGGGGCGGCGCTGATCCCAAGTTCGCGCATGCTGTTGTAGAACACGTTCGGATCGTCTGAATCGAAGGCGTATTGGTACGGGTACTGTTCCCCCCACTTGTCGAACGCTGCCTTGGAAAAAACCTCCGCCGGTTCAACTATCGTAGCCGACAACTCGCCACCTTCTGCGGTAACGCGCACCACACGGGTTGTATCCGCCAAACCGAGCAAAGTGACGCTGATACCGGCGCGCGAGATTTCTTTCGCGATTTCTGCAGGCTCCTCGATCGAGCATGGAAGGGCAGAACCGCTGTCGGCGGATTGGCGTTTGATTGCCTGGTCGGCGAGAAGCTCGATTGCGAACGCCGCAACTTTTGCATCGTCCCCCGCCTCCTTAGAGTCCAGCAGCCTCCGTGCCGCCATTGCCACGGGACGAACATCGTATGCCGTATCTTCCGAATGCCGTGCGGGCTCGAGGCGCTTCGCGAAAGACAATACATCTTTTGCCGCCGGTCCCCCTACAGAAAGAGTCCGGACCATCGAAGCGTTCGGCTCGCCGAGTGCTGCCAGGGCCGCCTCCAGCAGTTCCCGCGTCCTCTCCGGTACGGCAATTCCATTGACCTCCGCCATCCGGATCGCCTGTGCCAGCAAAATCGAGACGGGGGCGAGTTCGTCATGAAGGTCGATTACGGTCTGGCAGTTATCGGCAAGATCGGCAAGGAACTCAGCCATGTTTTCCCGAGCGGGGATGGTCATCAGCAATTCGCGGAAGCGAAGGCCAAGTTCGATCGTTTGGAGGCGATGCCCCTGAGATTGCTCGACCCCCATGGTCCGGAAGAGTTGCTTTGCAACGGGCAGAAGCGAGCGCGCGAAGGCGGTCATGTTCAGGTCACGCATCAGCCGGATCAGGCCATGAGTTTCATACCATGCTTCTTCGGGGCCGACTGGCGCTTCGCATGAAAGTGCGCACGCCATTCCGACAAGCGATTCGGTCAGGTTGTGGAGGCGATGATAAATGTCGGCAAAGCCGTACCATGCGATACGCGACCGCAGCGGATCATCTCCTGCGACCTGAAGGCCATGTTCTGCAAGGTTGCGAGCATGCTGGACTCGTCCGGCAGTCACATACGCGCCGCCAACCAGCCTTATCAGCAGGAGATCGATGTTCGGCGCGCTTGTGTGCGGCGCGGTTGCCACGGCGATCGCCAGAAGCTTTTGGATATAGCCGATATCCGAATCATCGCGCAGGCCTTGGCTTACATGCTCGATCAATCCTGAAAGCCCGTTCATGAGCGTATCCGGCTGCCTATTGAGAAGGGCTGCGGGCAGCGTCGTGCGGCCCAAAACAACGACCCGCTGGTCAGCTAGCCATTGCAGCGCCGATTTCAGGAAGGGCATGAGGCTTTCTTCGTAATCCGCCTGCCCCCTTGCCCGCAGGCTTGGCGCGTTGCCCGTCTGTTGCACCGAATATCGATACGGCCCCGGCTGGACGATTAACCCATCCGTCGGCAAAGTCCTGACTTTCGGTCATGCGGGTCAGCAACCGGCTGCCGACCCTGGACCACTCGGCTAATTCACCGTCGGCGGTACTGCTCTCGAACGCGTCGCGCTGCGTTGGCAGCATGGCTTCGAACGGCAGGGCATATGCCTGAGTTTCCTCCCGCACTGTTCTTACGTAGGCAGCTTGCGTTCTCGATTTGTTCTGATATCATTTCTTAACCTACTTAGAATAATTTACCTCGATATTTTCGCAGGGGTTTCAGTTTTGTTTGTAGAGAATCTTTCTATCGGCCGAGTTGTTATGCATGAGGTATTCCAGAGGAAAGACGGGCCAAATATAGTGCCGCCATTCTACGGCAAGGAGCTCGAAATACTGGATGCCAAGGCTGTCAGTCATTTTGGGATGCGTATCACCGACGCGCTGTCCGCACAGTCCAAAAGCATAGAGATGCGGATAGTGAAGACCGAGGACGCGAGCGTGGTTGGAACCGCTCGACGTCTTGTTCTGGCAACCGACACCGATTTTCCCAACGTCTCCAATCACATGGCCGATGCCCTGGCTGACGCACAGAAATCACGAGGCATTCCCGGGGGAATGCTTCTAGTCTTCGATGGGAAAGTCGGTGGCGACGGAAAGCCCTTCGTCGGGGTGATCAAAGCGGAGATGCAGTCCGGCTTTCAACGCCGACTGGCTGCGGCAAAAGTTGTGACCGAATTCCTCGAGAACATCTTCCTGACGCCAGCCACGAGGCTCTACAAGCTTGCCCTGTTCATCTCTGAAGACGTCGCTGTCACGGCGAGCACAAGTTGGCGATGCTTCGTGTTTGACAGCAACATTACCGCGACCCGCCGAGAGAACGCGGCCGTATATTTCTACGACGGCTTTCTTGGCTGCGCCTTTCCTGAGAGCGGGAAATATGAAACCGCGAAGTTCTTCGATCTCACAAAGGAATTCGTTCGCACATCGGTAAATGACCGAGATCTCCGAAAGGACCTGGGGGACGCGCTATTCGCCTTCGTTAAGGTAGATCAGGCACCCACGTTCACCTCGCAGCAGTTCGGCGACACGTATCTGCCACCCGAATTGCGTGACCCGTTCAACAAGTTCCTCGAAGCCAGGAAATTCCCCACCAATAGGGCCGTGGTTCGGGACATCAGCGAGATGGGTGGCAGGCTGCGGCGCCGGAAGTACAAGTTCGGTCCAGACATCGAATTATCGGCGTCCCCGGACGCGATACGGAATCGCACCGTGACAATCGAGGATGTGCCGCCGGGTGATGATGCCGAAGGCGAGGCTGCAAGCTGGACCAGGATCACGGTCCGCAGGCCAGTCACCGAACAGCTATGACCACCGAGCTCGAGATCCTGCGACGCTGGGAGGCGGAGCAGCAGTACTACGATGCCTGGGGCAGGTTCGTCATCCACGCGGTCATCGACGGGCTCTCGACCCAAGTGGAGGCGCCGGACCTGTTCTTGCGCCTTCCGGTTAAGCACAGGCTGAAGGAAAGCAAGTCGCTCATCCAGAAGGCACTCTATCGCGGCAAGGGCTACCCAAGCCCGTATGACGACATCGAGGACAAGGTGGGCATCCGCTTCGTCGTGCTCACCTCCGACGAAATACCCATCGTCGAGAAGGCGATCGCCGAATTCGGCGACAAATACTGGTTCTGGGAAAAGGCTCGGGACTTCGCCGAGGAGCGAGCCCGGAAGCCTTGGGAGTTCGGGTACCAGTCGGTCCACTACGTGGTTCGGGCAAAGGCGGGGGTCGTCTTCGAAGGGGTCCCTATACCGCTGGACATTCCGTGCGAGATCCAGGTCCGCACGCTGCTTCAGCATGCCTTCAGCGAAGTTACCCACGACACAATCTACAAGCCAAGCGTCAAATCGACGCCTGAGATGATGCGGGCTGCGGCAAAGGCCATGGCGTTGATCGAAGCGACTGACGACTACTTCCGCCAAGTTGGCAACCTCATCGACGCATCGGTCAAGAGCGTCAAGGCATTGATCGGCGCCTTGTCGGTGTACTACCGAGATAAGATCGGCTTGGACGCGACTGTCACCACTCTCGACGGCGAGCTGATGGACGCCTACCTCCCACTGGCCGGCGAGAGCTCAATCGAAGACATCCTCCTTTGGCTGAACACCAAGGATTTCATATGGGAACGCATCAAGGGCCGGCGAGAGGACCAGGCCCTGTTCGCCTTGCCCTCGATCTTGTTGCTCTACTTCGTGGTGGGCAATTTTCCTAGCATCGCCACCTCGCCAGGTTTGCTGACGGACGAGGAACTCGGGCCGATATACTCCGACCTTGGCTTGGCCCTTCCGCAGTAGGCCACAAAGCCCCAAGACGTCGACGCCCAAGTCAATGGGAGGTGGGCCTTGCGAAATGAATGGTCGCTCAGAAGGGGACCTGCGCTGAAGCAGCGGCTTATCAGTCGCCCATGTCCCCCTGAGAGACGCTCGACCGAAGTAGTTGTGCCGACAGGGGCCACTATCTTGGTTCTCGAATTTGACGGCGAGTAACCGCAATGAGTTCGCCGTCCAGGACGGCAGCTTATCGCAAATCCTAGCCGAAGCCCGCCAGGCCGGCAACGGCCCTACAGCAGCCGGGCTGCAATGCGCCTCATGCACGAACCCGCTTCGCGGGAGGGGCGCCTCGGTCTGAGATGGCGCGACTGCCATTTGACTTGAGCGGGTAGAGGCGTCGATCTGACCATGGAGGTCCCTTCAACGAGAGGAACTCGCCATGGCTACCCTGTCGACCGATGCACCAATCTCTCCGCTTCGCCAGCGCATGCAGCACGACATGCTCATGCGTGGCCTGGGCTCTCATACCCAGCAAAAAACTACGTTCGTCACGTCCGGCGCTTCGCTGTGTTCCTTGGCCGCTGCCCGACACGGCGACGGCTGAGGACATCCGTCGAGTCCAGCTGCATCAGCATGAGAGCGGCGTCGGCCCTGCGACGATCAATGGCGCCGTCTCGGCACTGCGGTTCCTGTTCCTCGTGACGCTGAAGCGTCGGGATCTGGCGCGTGCGCTGGTGATCATGAGGGTAGTCTTTAGCCGAAAGAGAGTGAGGTCAGCCGGCGCGTGCGGCCTTTGGGCGATTACGTCCACCTGCCGCTCTTTTAACGCTACGCACGGAGACGGCTTTGGGAGCCACGACGTCGCCGAGCCGCTCTATACGGAGGGGCGCGCGCGAGGGAAGGCGAACGACGAGTTCGAGTTGCCCCCCGATCGCCTCGACGTAGCTTTTAAGAGTAGACAAGTACATGTCGGCTTGTTTCTCGATCTTCGAGACCGAAGGCTGCTTGATCTTGAGGACCGAAGCGATTTCGGCCTGGGCCTTTCCAGCGGCACGCCGCAAATCGCCGAGACTCTCGACTTCTCCCCTTAACTCTTCGAAACGCGCGTCGACCCGCTCCCGACGATCCTCGGGGAGCGCAGCGATTAGGTCGTCAAGCTTGCGTCCCATCACTTCTTCTCCTTCTTCGCCGCCGCCAAACGGTCGAGATGCCCTTGATAGCGCTTGTCCGCCTTGGCGATCAGACTTTTATAGAAGCGCTTCTCACTCACGCCCGACTTATCGCCGGCGACGAGCAGGATCGCCTTCCGCTTCCGGTCGAATGCGAACGCAACCCGCCAGACACCATCATCAGCGTCGAAGCGAAGTTCTTTCATGTTCGCGAACGACGAGTCATTCAAGGTATCCGCATGCGGTCGCCCCAGCTGGGGCCCGAACACACCGAGCAGCTTAGCCGAGGCCAATAGCTCATCTTGGACTGTCTGGGGCAACGCCTCGAACTCCCCATCGAACTCATCGCCAAAAACGACTTCCCAAGTCATATATAGCTCCTAGGCTATGCAGTCAACATCATCAAGCTGCCGAACGATAGTCTGCGGCCGAAACAAGGTACGCGCGGTCGACGATAATCCGGCCGCCGTTGACACGACTGGCAATTCGCGACCTGTCTGCGCTATCGAGCGGCATCGTCACCGGCGTTCTGACGGGCATGGCCGGCGCGTAGCTGTCGCTCGCCCAGAATGCCGGCTTGTCGTGAAGGATATGACCGCCAGCAAGGGTTCCATCGCGCCGGCAGCGCTCACTGTCGCCAAATGGAAACCGGTGCCGGCGAGGTTCGCGTGTCTGGCGGCGAAGGTCGCGTGGCCCGGAGGTGAAGCCGGCGAGGCGCTTGCGCTGGTCCATGCGTAATCGTGCGGAGGACCGCGCCGCGCCGTGCATCGCATCTCTCGTCCCGCTTGCGCTGCTGAGACCTCTTCTGTCAGGCGGTCTAGGTTTCGCGCTTCGGGCCGAGCAGGAACACTGTCAGGGCGGCGGCGAACGTGGCAACAGCACTGTAGGCAAAGGCACTGGTAATCCCGGCATTGTCCACCAATACTCCGCCGAAAATCGCGCCGGCTGCGATTGCCACTTGGAATGCTACGACCATCAGCACACCGGCGCTTTCGGCCTGCTCGGGAACGGCCCGCCGCACCATCCACGTCTGTAATCCCACCGGCACGGCGCCGAAGGCAAAGCCCCACCCGGCAACCGCAATCGCCGAGGCGAAGGCCGATGCTCCCGCCATCAGCAGCGAAACAGCGGCTATCGCTATGAGCAGCGGTGCAAGGGCCGCGACTGCCTTGAGACTGTACTCGGCCAGAAGCCCGCCGGCCAAATTGCCGAAGAATCCCCCGATACCAAAAACAAGCAACACAAGCGAAATCGTCTCGACGTCCAGAGCGGGAATCTTCTCGAGGAAGGCGCGGATATAAGTGATTCCGGCGAAGTGGCCGGAAGCGACAAGCAGGACGACCACAAGCGCGACCTTGACCATCGGAATCTTAGCCACATCCAGCAGGCTGCGGAAGCTAGCCACTCCAATCGGAGGCAGTCTCGGAATGGTTATGAGTTGCACCAGCAGTGTAGCCGCGCCGCCGACTGCGGCGAGCATGAAGGCACTTCGCCATCCCCAGATATCGCCGACATAAGCGCCGATTGGAGCTGCGCAAACGGTAGCCACGGAAACGCCGGTGAGGATGATGGCCATAGCGCGCGGCAGGAGGTGGCTTGGAACGAGCCGCATCGCCAGTGCTGCCGACATCGACCAGAAGCCTCCGAGCGCTATGCCGAGCACGACGCGTGCAGTCAGGAGAACCGCCAGCGACCACGCGCCGGCCGCCAGAACGTCCGACAGGATCAGCAGCAGCGTCATCGCCCACATGACGAGCCTGCGGTCCAGGCGCTTTGTGATGATAGCCACCGTCGGCGCCGAGATCGCCCCGACGATAGCGGTCGCCGTCATCGCCTGTCCAGCCGCTCCCTCGGTGATGCCGAGATCATGTGCGAGCGGCGTGAGCAGGCTAACAGGCAGAAACTCTGCGGTCACCAGCCCGAAGGTGCCCAAGGAAAGCGAAATGACCGCACCCCATGCGGGACCAGACGGTGGGACGGGCTTTTCTGAGTCGTGCAGAACAGCGTCCACGACGCCTGCCGCGGATTGGGTCATGAACGAAGTCTCCACTTTGATGCAATGCAACCTGATGTTGGCTGCCTTGACCCAAATTTAAAAACACAAGCGCATTTCCCGGCGGCGTTGCACGGAGGAGGGGATGTTCATTGCTTCGCGATATTTTGTGACGGTGCGGCGCGCAACATCGATGCCGGTTTCCTTCAGCCGGGCAGCGATGTCCTCGTCGGACAGCACGTCACCGTGAGATTCTGCGGCAATCATCGCTTTGATCCGATGGCGGACAGCTTCGGCGGAGTGCGCATCGCCGCCTTGGCAGGACGCGATTGCGACGGTGAAAAAATACTTCAGTTCAAAGACGCCGCGCGGGGTAAGCATGTACTTGTTCGAGGTCACCCGGCTTACCGTCGACTCGTGCACGCCGATCGCGTCAGCGACGGTTCTGAGATTGAGAGGCCGCAGGTGGGCGACGCCATGTTCCAAAAAGGCATCCTGCTGACGCACGATTTCAGCCGCAACCTTAACAATGGTCTTGGCGCGCTGATCGAGGCTGCGGATTAGCCAGGTCGCGTTTTGCAAGCATTCGTCGAGAAATGCTTTATCTTTCGAATTTTGGGGAGTTTGACGCGAGACTTCGGCATAGTAGCTTTGGTTGATCAGCAGCTTTGGCAGCGTGGCAGGATCAAGTTCGATCTGCCACCCGCCTTGCGGCGAGGGCGTGACCCAGACGTCGGGTATGATTGATTCAGACGCACCGGATTGGAACCGGTTCCCAGGCTTGGGATCGAGCGCCCGAATCTCATGCATCATGTCGAGAAGGTCTTCTTCATCGACGCCGCAATGCTGCTTCAGTGCCTGAAAATCACGTCGCGCAAGCATTTCAAGATTGGCAACCAAAGCTGCCATTGCCGGGTCGAACCGGTCTCGCTGGCGCAACTGGATTTCGAGGCATTCTCCGAGAGTTCGCGCAAAAATTCCCGGTGGATCAAAGTGCTGCAAGGCTCCGAGAACCCGTTCCACATCAGCCTCCCGGACATTCAGGCTCTCGGCCAGCTCCAAAAGGTTTGCCCGAAGATAGCCAGTGTCTTCCAGATCGGCGGCAAGCTGGCCAGCGATCAGCCGCTCCTGTGGTGTGAACGCGGTGAGGGCGATCTGACGAGCGACATGGTCGTGCAATGTTTCGGGGAGGGTGGCAAACTCGTCGAGGGAAGGGCCATTACCCGGCGGGTTGTTGGTCGTGTTGCGAAGTGATTTCCATTGCCCGAGCCGTTCAGGCGGCCCGGCCCCGGTCGGTCCGTCAACGGCGTTTGCGCGTGGGCCGACAGGCTGATCCGCTCCCGAAATCGAAACATCGCCAAAAGGCCCGCCATCGTTTGACGCAGATTCCAAGAGCGGATTCTTCTCGATTTCCCGCTCCACGAACTGATGCAGTTCAGTATGCGCCAGTTGCAGCAAGCGAATCGACTCAATGAGTTGAGGCGATGCGACCATGGATTGCTTCTGGCGCTGAAGCAGGCTTGCTGAGGATTGCATGGTGAGCGCGATAATCCTGTCGAGGAGCCTCTTGGGGCGGGCAATGGCACCAGTGAGACGTTTTCTAGGTCATGCGGCGGCTTTCAGCGTTTCGAGAACGTTTTGCGGGGATGAGACGCCATAGGGGTCGGCCTCGCAGTTGTCGGAGAAACCTTCCTCCTCGAACCACTGCTCCACCACGCCATTGTTGATCAGGGCGGCGTAGCGCCAGGAGCGCATCCCGAAGCCGAGATTGTCCTTGGCCACCAGCATGCCCATCTTGCGTGTGAACTCGCCTGAGCCATCGGGAATGAGCTCGACCTTCTGCAGGCCCAAGGACTTCCCCCACGCATTCATGACGAAGGCATCGTTGACGGAGACGCAGTAAATCGCGTCAATTCCCTCCTTCTCAAACTCATCATAGAGCTCTTCGAAATTGGGCAGTTGGTAGGTCGAGCAGGTCGGAGTGAAGGCGCCAGGCAGCGAGAACAGGATGACGCGCTTGCCGGCAAAGTAGTCGTCAGATGTCTTTTCTTCCCAGCGATATGGATTTGGGCCCTGGACTGACTCATCGCGAACACGCGTGAGAAAGGTGACGAAGGGAACCTTCTTTTGAATGGTCATCAACTTGCTCCTCAGGAAAAAACTGGCGCGCCGGATTCTGGCAGAGGCTGGCGCAATACCGAGCAAAGGCTCGTATGCCCGGCACGGAATGAGGACCTCGCGGCTCGCAACCTCCTTTTTCCCTCCCGACGTATGGGAACGTCTTGGCGGCTGGTCTTGGCCACCCGAACGCAATCGATCTGAGCGAGCTGGACACCGTCGAGCCGCTTGGTTCCCACGGCTATGGCGCCCGAAGCGGGATCGGTCACTCGCGATCGTGCGTTTGGAAAAGGGATAGCGGCCGGAAGTAGCCAATATCGCAAGCATGTGGGGGCCTGAAATGTCACTTCACGCAGACTCGGGTC
The DNA here is from genome assembly GCF_040319475.1 of Mesorhizobium sp. M0904. Taxonomy (NCBI): domain Bacteria; kingdom Pseudomonadati; phylum Pseudomonadota; class Alphaproteobacteria; order Hyphomicrobiales; family Phyllobacteriaceae; genus Mesorhizobium; species Mesorhizobium sp. M0904. Next base: position 80,461 of record NZ_JAMYOC010000021.1, read on the forward strand.
ACTGGACTGGTTCAGCGTGTTGTCGATATGTGGCAGTGACCCGCCGGCCTTGGCTTGGGTGACCCTTTGACGGGGCTCTTGGGCACTCACATGCTGAACAGAACCGGTAAACGGCATTTGCGCGAGCGGCCCGTGTTGGCGTGCCGGCATCGGACCAGCCATGCGCAAAGCGGCCACCGAGAACGGCCTTCCGGAGGAGACGATGTCCCGATGTTCAGCGGGAACGGGCATCGTCTCCTCAGGCCACTGTCTAGAGCTTCGCGCGTCGGGCATGGTGCAGTTCGCTTTCATCGTGATTTGATGGTGCTCTAACCAGGAGCAGCAAGCGGCGTGCCATTTCAAATAGAGGTGCTGTTGGACCGCCCCCTTCTTCTCGGAGGCCGTGTCTTAGAAGATCGGGCGCGCGCTATACCGCCTCGTCACACAGGCAACAACGATGCTGTAGGGTGCGGATATTCGGCGCTTCAGCCCCGGCTGGGCAAAGAAGAACCGGAAGCGGAGCCGATGCGCTACCTGAGGCTGGCGGGCACTCCAGTCATTGCGTAGCGTGTGCCGCTAGCGTTCATGGGTGCGCAGGCCCGGCTATCGCGAACACGCGCCTGTCGCAGCAACATGAGCGCGCTCTTGGGCAAGCGCCCTGGCGCCGTGAGGATCGAATTCCCAATCGTGTCTGTTTGCCGCCCTCTTATGTTCGAAACTGGACCAGAATGTCGCAAGCCCGACCGAAAGGTCGCCGAGGCGTACTATCCGACACTGTTCTGTCGCCTTTGTTGGGCCGCGACACCGGCCTATTTCGCCGAGCTCTTGTCTGGCCTCAGGCTAACCCGATGAAAAGCAATCACAATTTTTTTCTTCTGCTGGGTCCGCCAAATTGGCACGAGTTTTGAAGCTCCTTCGTTGCGGGCCGGGAGCTGCCGACCGACCTTCCTTTCGTGGATAGCACCGCGATCGATGGAACGAAGAAAGAAAAGCAAAATGTCAAATCCGCGTCGGATAGCGTCTATGGGCAGGGGGTCCTCGGCGAAACCGCCCTTACCCAACAGCTCGCCGCCCTTGTCGACCCTTGCGCAGGAAATCTTGGCCGGCGGCGGCTCAAAGGCCCACCACACCGACCTTATCCTGAAATCGATGGTCCAGGATAAAGTTCTGCATCTCGCCGCGCGGTGTGCTTAGACAGTTACACGTTGGCCGGTCTTGATAATCAGGCCGGCCGTAGGAGGACGTCATCTGTATGCCGTCTTAGGTCATTCGCTGCCGCAGCGCCCGCCGGTCACCTTCCGCCCTTCCATCGCTATAGAGTGAAGTGCCACCATGCCCGAACAACCTTTGCCGACGCTGCCGATGTGGCGCGTCGATCACATTGAGCCCTCGCCCGAGATGTTGGCACTACGCGCCAACGGTCCGATCCACCGCGTGCGCTTCCCGTCCGGGCACGAAGGCTGGTGGGTCACAGGCTACGACGAGGCCAAGGCGGTGTTGTCCGACGCGGCGTTCCGGCCCTCCGGAATGCCGCCGGCGGCATTCACCCCGGATTCGGTGATTCTCGGTTCGCCGGGGTGGCTGGTCTCGCACGAGGGGGGCGAGCATGCGCGGTTACGTGCGATCGTGGCGCCGGCCTTCAGCAACGGCAGGGTGAAGCTGCTCGCGCAGCAGGTCGAGGTGATCGCCGCGCAGTTGTTCGAGACACTGGCGGCCCAGCCCCAGCCCGCCGACCTGCGGCGCCACCTCTCCTTTCCACTTCCGGCCATGGTCATCAGCGCGCTGATGGGCGTGCTCTACGAGGATCACGCCTTTTTCGCCGGGCTGTCCGACGAGGTGATGACGCACCAGCATGAAAGCGGCCCGCGCAGCGCGTCGCGCTTGGCCTGGGAAGAACTGCGCGCCTACATTCGCGGCAAGATGCGGGACAAGCGCCAGGATCCTGGCGACAACCTGCTGACGGATCTGCTCGCGGCGGTCGACCAGGGCAAGGCGACCGAGGAAGAGGGGATCGGCCTGGCGGCGGGAATGCTGGTGGCGGGGCACGAGAGCACCGTCGCGCAGATCGAATTCGGCCTGCTGGCCATGTTCCGCCATCCGCAACAGCGCGAACGCCTGGTCGGCGATCCATCCCTGGTGGACAAGGCGGTGGAGGAAATCCTGCGCATGTACCCGCCGGGCGCGGGCTGGGACGGCATCATGCGCTATCCGAGTACCGACGTGACCATCGCGGGCGTGGAAATTCCTGCGGAGAGCAAGGTGCTTGTCGGCCTGCCGGCGACATCGTTCGATGCGCGCCATTTCGACGACCCGGAAATCTTCGACATCGGACGCGACGAAAACCCGCACCTGGCATTCTCCTATGGGCCGCACAACTGCATCGGCGCGGCGCTGGCCAGGCTGGAACTCAAGGTAGTGTTCGGTTCGATCTTCCAGCGCTTTCCCGCGCTGCGCCTGGCGGTGGCGCCCGAAGAACTGAAGTTGCGCAAGGAGATCATCACTGGAGGGTTCGAGGAGTTCCCGGTGCTCTGGTGATGCGCGGACGCCGCCGGGAATCGCGATCTTCTCCGCAATTTGCCGGCGCGCCTGGCGCGCGCCGGTCGGATCAGCCAGCCAACAGGTAACCAATATGGATGTGCAAGAAACCACGGCAGCATGCCGGGACGCCTTCGCCGAACTGGCGTCGCCAGCGTGCATCCACGACCCGTATCCGTTCATGCGGTGGTTGCGCGAGCACGATCCGGTGCATCGCGCGGCGTCGGGCCTCTTTCTGTTGAGCCGCCACGCCGACATCTACTGGGCGCTCAAGGCCACGGGCGATGCTTTTCGGGGACCGGCGCCGGGCGAACTGGCGCGCTATTTCCCGCGTGCGGCGACCAGCCTGTCACTCAATCTGCTGGCGTCCACGCTAGCGATGAAGGATCCACCGACGCATACGCGTCTGCGCCGGCTGATCTCGCGCGATTTCACCATCGGCCAGATCGACAACCTGAGGCCGACCATCGCTCGCATTGTCGCAGCGCGCCTGGACGGCATGGCGCCCGCACTGGAGCGCGGGGAGGCAGTGGACCTGCATCAGGAATTCGCGCTGGCCTTGCCCATGCTGGTTTTCGGCGAACTGTTCGGCATGCCCCGGGACGACATGTTCGGGCTCGTCGCCGGCATCAGCGCCATTCTGGAAGGCCTGAGTCCGCACGCCAGCGATCCCCAGCTCGCCGCGGCGGACGCGGCCAGCGCCAGGGTGCAGGCCTACTTCGGCGACCTCATACAGCGCAAGCGCACCGATTCCAGCCACGACATCGTGTCAATGCTGGTCGGCGCACACGACGGCGATGCCGAGATGCTGTCGGATGCGGAATTGATCAGCATGCTCTGGGGCATGCTGCTGGGCGGCTTCGCCACTACTGCCGCGGCCATCGGCCATGCGATCCTGGCGATGCTGGCGTATCCCGAACAGCGGCACTGGCTGCAGGGAGATGCCGTGGGGGTGAAGGCATTCGTCGAAGAAGCCCTGCGCTACGACGCGCCTGCCATGTTCAGCTCCATTCCGCGTATCGCCCAGCGCGACATCGAACTGGGCGGCGTGGTGATCCCGAAGAACGCAGACGTGCGCGTTCTGATCGCGGCCGGCAATCGCGACCCGGACGCCTTCGCCGATCCCGACCGCTTCGATCCCGTGCGGTTCTACGGCACCAGTCCTGGCATGTCGATCGACGGGAAGATCATGCTGACCTTCGGCCACGGCATCCACTTCTGCCTGGGTGCGCAACTGGCCCGAGTGCAGTTGGCCGAGAGCCTGCCGCGGATCCAGGCGCGCTTCCCCACGCTGGCATTGGCCGAGCAGCCGACCCGGGAGCCCTCCGCGTTCCTTAGGACGTTCCGCGCGCTGCCGGTGCGGCTGCATGGGCAGGAGGGCTGAGATGCGCGTCCTGGTCGATCAGGATCTGTGCGGAACTACCGGGCAGTGCGTGCTGACGCTGCCGGGCACCTTTCGCCAGCGCGAACCGGACGGCGTGGCCGAAGTGTGCGTGGCGACGGTCCCGCAGGCGCTGCACGCCGCCGTGCGGCTTGCGGCCAACCAGTGCCCGGTCGCCGCCATTCGGGTCATCGAAAGCGACGCTGGCCATGACCAGCGCGCCAGCGCCGACCCTGCGCCTTCTCCGGCGCAGGCCCAGCGGCATGCTGCGAAAGACCAATACAATTCAGGAGACACGATGGGACGGTTTGAAGGCAAGGTGGCCGTGGTGACCGGCGCCGGCGCCGGCATCGGCAAGGCATGCGCTCTCGCCATCGCGCGCGGGGGCGGCAGAGTGGTGGTGGCCGACATTGATGGCTCGGCGGCCCTCGCCTGCACCGCGCAGATCGCGGCCGAAGCAGGCCACGCGCTGCCCATAGCCATGGATATCGCCGATGCGCAGGCGGTGGCAGCGCTGTTCGAGACGGCGGAGCGGCACTTCGGTGGGGTCGACCTGCTGGTGAACAATGCGAGCGCCATGCATCTGACCCCGCGCGACCGCGCGATCCTCGACCTGGACCTGGCAGTCTGGGACCAGACCATGGCGACCAATCTGCGCGGCACGCTGCTCTGCTGCCGGCAGGCCATCCCACGGATGATCGCCCGCGGCGGTGGCGCGATCGTCAACATGTCGTCGTGCCAGGGGCTCAGCGGGGACACCGCGCAGACGTCCTACGCCGCGTCGAAGGCGGCGATGAACATGCTCTCGGCTTCGCTCGCCACCCAATACGGTCATGCGCAGATCCGCTGCAACGCGGTTGCGCCGGGTCTCGTCATGACCGAGCGTCTCCTCGCCAAGCTGGACGAGTGCATGCAACGGCATCTGCGCCGGCACCAGCTCCTGCCGCGCGTCGGCCGCCCCGAGGACGTGGCGGCGCTGGTGGCGTTCCTGCTCTCCGACGATGCTGCGTTTATCACAGGCCAGGTCGTGTGCATCGATGGCGGCATGCTGGCGCATGTGCCGACATACGCCGACGGTGGCAACAGCTGCGCCGCGCGCCCTGCCGACGACACCGAATCGGCGGCGGCGGCGCGCTGCTGATGGACATGCTGCTCAACCCACTCAACCGTCGGCACCGGCTGCGATGCGACATCCCGGTCATGCCTGGCGCTTTCCCCCTGGTCGGGCATCTTCCCGCCATTGTCTGCGACCTGCCGCGCCTGCTGCAGCGCGCAGAACGGACGCTGGGCAGCCACTTCTGGCTGGATTTCGGCCCTGCCGGACACCTGATGACCTGCGTGGATCCGGAAGCGTTCGCACTGCTCCGGCACAAGGACGTGTCCTCGGCGCTGATCGAAGAGATCGCGCCCGAATTGCTTGGCGGAACGTTGGTTGCCCAGGACGGCGGCGCGCACCGGCAGGCGCGCGATGCGATCAAGGCGGCGTTCCTGCCCAAGGGGCTGACCCAGGCCGGCATCGGCGACCTGTTCGCGCCCGTCATCCGGGCGCGGGTGCAGGCGTGGCGCGACCGCGGCGAGGCAACCATCCTGCGCGAAACCGGCGACCTGATGCTCAAGCTCATCTTCAGCCTCATGGGCATCCCCGCGCAGGACCTGCCGGGATGGCATCGCAAGTACCGGCAACTGCTGCAGTTGATCGTCGCGCCCCCGGTCGACCTCCCCGGACTGCCCTTGCGGCGCGGCCGCGCCGCCCGCGACTGGATCGACGCGCAGTTGCGCCAGTTCGTCCGCGACGCGCGCGCGCACGCCGCGCGCACCGGGTTGATCAACGACATGGTGAGCGTCTTCGACCGCAGCGACGATAGGCTCTCCGATGACGTCCTGGTCGCCAATATCCGCTTGCTGCTGCTTGCCGGTCACGACACCACTGCCTCGACGATGGCCTGGATGGTGATCGAACTGGCGCGGCAGCCTGTGCTGTGGGACGCCCTGGTCGAGGAGGCGCAACGCGTGGGCGCGGTGCCGACCCGGCACGCGGACCTGGCGCAGTGTCCGGTCGCCGAGGCGCTGTTCCGCGAGACGCTGCGCCTGCATCCGGCGACCACGCTCCTGCCTCGTCGCGCGCTGCAGGAATTGCAACTCGGCCAACGGCGCATTCCCGCGGGCACCCATCTGTGCATCCCGCTGCTGCATTTCTCGACCTCGGCGCTGCTGCACGAGGCGCCTGATCAGTTCCGTCTGGCGCGGTGGCTGCAACGCACGGAGCCGATCCGGCCGGTGGACATGCTGCAGTTCGGTACCGGCCCACACGTCTGCATCGGCTACCACCTGGTATGGCTGGAAATGGTGCAGTTCTGCATCGCCTTGGCGCTGACCATGCACCAGGCCGGGGTGCGGCCGCGGTTGCTGAGCGGCGTCGAAAAAGGCCGGCGCTATTACCCGACCGCACATCCGTCCATGGCAATCCGCATAGGCTTCTCATGAGCTGGCATCGCATGCCCCGTGTGGCGAGGCAGCCGCGCCGGCGAGGCGCGGCATTGCTGCGCTCAGCGCACGCGCTCGGTGCGGCGCCGGCAACACCGCTGCGGCTTGGCGCTCGCCGTGGCCATCTCGTGTCAGGTACAAGGACATGAACAACATGCAGACCGGTTCCACGCTACACGACGACCGAACTGGCGTTTCCGCGCTCGGCGGATTGGGTGCGCAGGCGCGCGGCGCATCCGGCAGGCTGGTGCCGGAGATCTGGATGCAGGACGGCGCAAAGCGGGTCGAACAGGCGCTGGCGCGTCTTCTCTGCGCCGAAGACGACGGTGAGACCGAGCTGATGGCGGCGATGCGCTACGCCACCTTGCATGGCGGGAAGCGCACCCGCGCCTTGCTCTGTCTAGCGGCCGGCGCACTGGCCGACACGCCGGCGCACATGCTCGACGACGTCGGCGCCGCCATCGAGATGATGCACGCCTGTACCCTGGTTCACGACGACCTGCCCGCGATGGACGACGACGTGCTTCGCCGCGGCCTTCCGACCGTGCACGTCAAGTTTGGCGAAGCCACTGCGATCCTGGTCGGCGATGCGCTGCAGGCGCACGCCTTCCTGACCCTGGCGAGCCTGGATGCGCCGGGCGACAACCGAATCGCGCTCGTGCGCGAACTGGCGCAGGCCGTGTCCGCCGAGGGTGCCGCAGGCGGGCAGGCCATGGATCTGTCGCTGGTCGGAAAGCACGCCGAGCTGGACAGGATCGTGGCGATGCACCGGAAGAAGAGCGGAGCGCTAGTGCGCGCGTCCGTTCGCATGGGCGCGCTATGCTCCATCGCGGAGGATGCCGCGCACGCTGCGCTGTACTGTGCGCTCGATCGGTACACCGCCTGTTTCGGCCTGGCGTTGCAGGTGGTCGACGACATTCTCGACGCGACAGCGGATACCGCAACGCTGGGCAAGACCCCCGGCAAGGACGCGGCGGCGCAGAAGCCGACCTGCACGTCGATCATGGGGCTGCAGGCAGCGCGCCAGTTCGCGCTGGATTTGTTGCGCGACGCCGGGGAAGCCATCGTCCCGCTGGGGCCGCGTGCGGAACGGTTGGCGCAGATGCTGCAGCGGGCCAACGTGTATCTGTCCGCGCCATGCGCATGAGCACGCCCGTCCACATGGAGTCGCCCCTGGGCCGGTGCGATCGGCCGGCGGCAGCGGTGCATGCTGCACTGTGCCCAAGTCCGCGGCGATGTGCGCGGCGTCTGCCGACCCTGGTTCTCGTCAACCGTCTGCAGAAGGAACATCCCGCGTGAACGCGCTGTCCGAACAGATCCTTTCCGAATTGCGCCACCTGCTGAGCGAGATGAGCGACGGCGGGAGCGTCGGTCCGTCCGTCTACGACACGGCGCGAGCTCTGCAGTTCCACGGCAACGTCACCGGTCGGCAGGACGCATACGCGTGGCTCATCGCGCAGCAACAGGCCGATGGCGGATGGGGAAGTGCGGACTTCCCGCTGTTCCGCCATGCGCCCACGTGGGCGGCGTTGCTGGCATTGCAGCGTGCCGATCCTCTTCCCGGCGCTGCCGACGCAGTCCAGGCTGCAACCCGGTTCCTCGAGCGCCAGCCCGATCCCTACGCGCATGCGGTGCCGGAAGACGCGCCGATCGGCGCGGAGCTGATCCTGCCGCAGTTGTGCGGCGAGGCCGCATCCTTGCTGGGCGGCGTGGCGTTTCCGGGCCACCCGGCGCTGTTGCCGTTGCGGCAAGCGTGCCTGGTCAAGCTGGGGGCGGTGGCGACGTTGCCGAGCGGCCATCCATTGCTGCACTCCTGGGAAGCCTGGGGGACGTCGCCGACCACCGCATGCCCGGATGACGACGGCAGCATCGGCATCAGTCCGGCGGCCACCGCCGCGTGGCGTGCGCACGCCGTGACACAGGGAAGCACGCCGCAGGTCGGGCGCGCCGACGCGTATCTGCAGGCGGCATCGCGGGCGACGCGCAGCGGCATCGAAGGTGTCTTTCCCAACGTCTGGCCGATCAATGTATTCGAGCCATGCTGGTCGCTGTACACCCTGCATCTGGCCGGTCTGTTCGCGCATCCCGCGCTCGCCGAGGCGGTGCAAGTGATCGTCGCGCAGCTCGACGCCCGCCTGGGCGTGCGCGGTCTGGGCCCGGCCTTGCACTTCGCGGCCGATGCGGACGATACCGCCGTTGCGATGTGCGTCCTGCGCCTTGCAGGCCGCGACCCGGCGGTCGATGCGTTGCGCCATTTCGAAATCGGCGAGCTGTTCGTCACCTTCCCCGGCGAGCGCAATGCCTCGGTGTCGACCAACATCCATGCCCTGCATGCGTTGCGACTGTTGGGAAAGCCCGCCGCCGGCACCAGCGCCTACGTCGAGGCCAATCGCAATCCGCATGGTCTATGGGACAACGAAAAATGGCACGTTTCGTGGCTGTATCCCACCGCGCATGCGGTCGCTGCGCTGGCGCAAGGCAAGCCCCAGTGGCGCGACGAGCGCGCGCTGGCGGCGCTGCTGCAGGCGCAGCGCGACGACGGCGGCTGGGGCGCCGGTGGCGCGTCCACATTCGAGGAAACCGCCTATGCGCTGTTCGCGTTGCACGTAATGGACGGGAGCGAAGAGCCGGCAGGGCGCCAACGCATCGCGCAGGCGGTGGCGCGTGCGCTGGAGTGGATGCTCGCCCGCCATGCGGCGCATGCATTGCCGCAGACGCCGCTGTGGATCGGCAAGGAACTGTATTGCCCCACCCGGGTGGTGCGCGTGGCCGAACTCGCCGGGTTGTGGCTGGCGCTTCGTTGGGGGCGGCGCGTCTCGGCCGAGGGAGCAGGAGCGGCGCCATGATCCAGACCGAACGCGCGCTGCAGCAGGTGCTGGAGTGGGGGCGTTCCCTGACCGGGTTTGCCGACGAGCATGCCGTGGAAGCGGTCAGGGGCGGCCAGTACATCCTACAGCGCATCCACCCGAGCCTGCGCGAAACCAGCGCCCGCACCGGCCGCGATCCGCAGGACGAAACGCTGATCGTGGCGTTCTATCGCGAACTGGCGCTGCTGTTCTGGCTCGACGATTGCAACGACCTTGGCCTGATCTCGCCGGAGCAGCTCGCCGCGGTGGAGCAGGCGCTGGGGCAGGGCGGGCCGTGCACGCTCCCCGGATTCGAGGGCTGCGCTGTGCTGCGCGCTTCGCTGGCCGCGCTCGCCTTCGATCGTCGCGACTACGCTCAGCTTCTCGACGATACCCGGTGCTACTGCGCGGCGCTGCGCGCTGGACACGCGCAGGCGGCAGGGGCGGAACGCTGGTCCTACGCCGAGTACCTGCACAACGGCATCGATTCGATCGCCTACACGAACGTGTTCTGTTGCCTGTCGTTGCTGTGGGGGCTGGACATCGCGACCTTGCGCGCGCGTCCGGCGTTTCGTCAGGTCCTGCGGCTCATCTCCGCGATAGGGCGCCTGCAGAACGATCTGCATGGACGCGACAAGGACAGGTCGGCCGGCGAGGCCGACAACGCGGCGATCCTGCTGCTGCAGCGCTATCCGGCTATGCCTGTGGAGGAGTTCCTCAACGACGAGCTGGCCGGCCATACGCGCATGCTGCACCGGATGATGGCGGAAGAACGCTTTCCCGCGCCGTGGGGACCATTGATCGAGGCCATGGCGGCCATCCGCGCGCAGTACTACCAGACCTCGACTAGCCGCTACCGCAGCGACGCTGCGGGGGGAGGCCAGCGTGCGCCGGCCTGAACGCACGGGAGGCGGCGGCCTGCGCGCGCTGCCGTCGGTCCGATCCGACGCAACGCCGCCGCCCGATGCGACGGATGGAGCGAGCATGAGCGACACCGCCCTGAGCCGGCGCAAGGACGACCATCTGGACATCGTGCTGGATCGGCGAACGGCGCCGGCCACGGTCGCCGCCGGCTGGGAGTACATCCGTTTCGAACACTGCGCATTGCCCGAGTTGGACCTGACGCAGATCGACCTGCACGCCTCGCTGCTGGGCAAGACCATGCGCGCGCCGCTGCTGATCAGCTCCATGACCGGCGGCATGCCACGCGCCGAGCCCATCAACCGGCATCTGAGCGAGGCAGCGCAAGCCTTGGGGATCGCCATGTGCGTCGGTTCGCAGCGCGTGAGCCTGCAATCCCGCAACTCCCAGGGGCTGACGCGCGCGCTGCGCCGCCTGGCCCCAGACATTCCCTTGCTGGCCAATATCGGCGCCGCGCAACTGCGCGAGGCCGACGGCCTGGACCTGGCGCGCCGGGCGGTGGATGCGCTGGAGGCCGATGGCCTCATCGTCCATCTCAATCCGCTGCAGGAAGCGGTACAGCCGCAGGGCGACCGCGACTGGCGCGGCGTCCTGGCGCAGATCGCTCGCGCCGCGCGCAGCGTGGGCGTGCCGATCGTGGCCAAGGAAGTGGGGTCGGGCCTGTCCGCCTCGGTGGCCTGTGCGCTCGTCGAGGCGGGCGTGGCGGTGATCGATGTCGCCGGCGCCGGCGGCACCAGTTGGGCCGCGGTCGAGGGCGAGCGCGCCCGCGATGCCGCCGACCGTGCAGTGGCCATGGCGTTCGCCGATTGGGGGATTCCGACCCCGGCCAGCGTGCAGGCGGTACGTCGGGCGCTGCCAAAGGTGAAGCTGATCGCGTCGGGCGGGATCCGCGACGGCGTCGACGTGGCCAAGGCCATCCGCCTGGGCGCGGACATCGCCGGGCAGGCGGCCGGCGTGCTGCGCGCGGCTACGGTATCCACCGAGGCGGTTGTCGCGCATTTCGAGATCGTCATCCGCCAGTTGGCCGTCGCCTGCTTCTGCACCGGCTCGGCTGATCTGGCGGCGTTGCGTCAGGCGCGCTTGTTGCCCTCGGCGCATCTGCCCGCCGGTTGATGCCGGCGTCGCCCGCACGTGGCGGCGGGCGACTAGTCTTACTGAGTCAGAAAGTCGCGGCTGCGGGGGGATTCGCGCTGGTCGCGGATTTGTTAGGGTGCTGCTTCCTGATCAGGGAAGCGCCCCGCCATGCCCGACTGGACAGCCGAGAGTGAAGCCGCGTTCGACGCCTATGTCGATGCTTTGATCGGGGTGATCGGTCACGCCGACCGAGCTGAGCCCCTGAAGGGTCGGAACTAGGTGCCCCGGGAGACCGGCAAGGAGTAGATGGTGCAAATCCATTGCAATGAAGGAGTAGCGATCCACATTGACCCTGCGGCGCGGCGATCAGGATGAGATTCGTATTGCCTCACCGTGGAATGCTCCCGACCGACATTGTCCGTTGCCTCATCATAATGTTCCCCACGACTGGGATCCGGATCAATTACACCGTAAGTGGGAGCTGACGATCCTGAATCTGGTAGACGTAGTCATTATAGCGGGGATGATCAAACAAATGTAGAATGAAAATTCCTTCAATCCACTTTCCGGTTATTGGCGCTAGCTTTTGCTGGAGGCCGTTGAGTTTGGCGATTTTCCGTTGAGTGTTGGCAGCGTTAAACTCCCGTATTGCAAGCAGCTCCCCAGTATATTCGGAGTGCATTTCGCTATGCGGGCCAACCGTATCGTCGAAGTAACAGACAACGCGCGGGAGAAATTTGTCTGGCGAAGCGTACAATAATGTCGAAAAGGCTGCGGTTGTTGACGAATAAAAATCGAGATCAAACGAAATGAAACCGATCGGCCTCTCGACTTCAGCGATGAATGATTTACCTGTCTCCCTGATGTCGCCCAAGATCACTCGCGCCGCGGAAAGCTTCTCCATCAGACGATTGAGGTCCATTTTATAGAATCCCTCTTTCCAGATGTTCGGCATATCTCGATAATCAAGCGGAGCTGGCATGCCGCTACCCAGGTCAAACCCTGATATGGCAACGTCAAGAGCTCTTTCTGGATTATAGGTGGCGGCCAATCGCTCCATCGCAACAAGTCCATTGCCCCCTGCGACCCCGAGCTCTAGCAGTGATAGTCCGCTTTCTGCCAACGCCAGCGCTTGGGAGAATGCGAGAACGATGCCATAGCCATATTGTGGAAAATCGGGATCCCGTGCTGCTCGCATGACCAAGTCACGGAATTCTTCCTCAGTTTGATAAGCTGACATCTTGGTCATATTTGAACTCCGTCGTTTGAGGTGCGCACTTCAAGTGGCGTGGTATCTACCGGTCGATGAAACGCGATCCTGACCCAAGCTCGGAGGTATGTAGACAGCTTGGCGTCACCATTGTCTAAGCTGATCGCCGCTTTCAGACTACTGGACGGCGATGCTCCCAATAGTGTGGTCAGCTGCAAACCAGCCAGCATGATTGCGCGAGCAGCTCCAACTACAGTCACCAACACACAGAAGCAGAAATATTCAACGGAGGAACGATGCTTCTTGTAGAATCGCTTGTGTCCCCAGAACCGTAGCTGCAATCGGACACCGACGCTGCTGCTGCCCACCGCAGGCTTAACTATCACCGGCAGTCCGATCTCCGCGGCAGAACCCTCTACCTCCGCTGCATTGGCCGCCAAGCGATAAGCAGGTATCGGAACGCCTGCGGCCGCGAGAAGTTGACGCTGGGTGTACTTATCGCAGCATTGTTCAATAGCTCCCGGGTTCGGCCCCGGAAGATCGAAATGACGGCAGAGCTTGCCAACTGTCGCATACACAGAGTCCAGAAGGCCCGTAATGCCAGCGATTTCATAGGTCGCTCGGATTTGGGAACATTCGCGGATCAGCGCATCGAGATCGTCTGCATCAACACGGATTGTCTCAGCCTCTTTCGCCCCAAAATGGTCATACCGAGTTGGATCATCTGAAAGGGTAATTGGCTGGAGGCCAAGACGCTGAGCGGCCTGGACGTAGAGCCCATTCTCGTGCCTCCAACTAAGATCAACGCTCTTGCCATTGCTGTGGACCTCTTCTGTGCGTGCCGTGCGGCGGTCTGAAGGATTGGGGGCATCTTTGTAGCCTCGCTGGACCTCAGACCTTGCCCCCGAGGCTACCATCGTCGACGATTTTGCGGCGTTAAGAGTCTGCGAACTTTTAGTTCGAGCTTTGTTGCAACGGCTGCCGTTCAAACTTTTGTGTGCGTCTTTGCAAAGCCGGACAGAGTTGTCACGTTGTTTGAAATGTGCCCGCGTGGGTTTTGTTGCAACGGCTGAATGGGAGTGCAGATAGATCTGACACGAGGCCAATCACGCGGCAAGGATTTGGAACTGCTCGGCCAGGGATGGATTCGGATTGAAGGCGAACCTCGCCTGTTGCTTGAGCTATGGCGGAAACTGGGTGATGACGGTTTGAGGAAGGCGGCGTATCGAGGCGGGTGACAAAGCCTGCCAGAACCTCACGAAGGAGCGATACGCCATGATGCGGCGCGGCGATCAGGATGAGATTCGTATTGCCTCGCCCACGAGTGTTCCCAAAGAACAATGCCGTTGGCTCACTCGGATGTTCTCGATTGCCTCACTGGTTGTTCCGAGATTTAGCCTCTGCCGATCCCGTCTTGCTCGGGGATGATCTCACCGCACGACCTCTACAATTTCCATCCGCGCGGCATCGGCGAATGGCCCGAACACCAACGCATCGGCTTGCGTACTGCGCCAGATTTTCATTCGACGCTGCACGGTCCGAATGAGGCCGTCGGGATACACGCCGGGATATTTGACCTGCAAGCGCTCAAGCAACTCTCGTGACGTTCGCCATGGCTCGGCAGTGACGGCAAGGAGAGGATCGGGTCTGCGCCGGAGCTGATGGAACTGACGGCGCGGCTAGGAAGCATGCTGCCCTACTGGCAGGCGGCGAAGGTGCTGGCCGATTTCCTGCCCACTTGACCTGCCACTGAACATTCATCCAGCGGCGATTAGAGCCTTGGCCGTTTCTGTTACGCCTCTTGGCGCGGGTTGAGCAACCGGCGGAGGCGCGGAGCCTTCGATCAGCACAGCGTCGGAGCCGGTTGCGGTGATGTCCTCGGCGTATGCCGCCGGGGTCTGGTAGCCGAGCGAGGAATGAGGCCTGGCGGTGTTGAAGTCCTCCCGCCATTCGGCGATGGCGCTGCGGGCGTGGTCGAGGCCGAAGAACAGGCTCTCGTTCAAGAGCTCGTCGCGCATGCGACCGTTGAAGGATTCGACATAGCCGTTCTGCATCGGCTTGCCCGGCGCGATGTAGTGCCATTCGATCCCGTGATCCTTCGACCATGCGAGGATGGCGTTCGACGTGAACTCCGTGCCGTGGTCGGAGACGATCATGCCTGGCTTGCCGCGCTGGGCGATCAGTTCCGTCAGTTCACGGGCAACCCGACGGCCGGAGATCGAGGTGTCCGGAATCGCGGCCAGACATTCGCGTGTCACGTCGTCGACGATGTTGAGCACACGGAACCGCCGGCCACAGGCGAACTGGTCATGGACGAAATCCAGCGACCAGCGCGCATTCGGCTTTGCCTCGACCAGGATCGGCGCCCGCGTGCCGACTGCTCGCCGTCTTGCCCGGCGCTTGCGCACTGTCAGACCTTCCTCGCGATAGAGACGGTAGATACGGTTGACCCCAGATGCCTCGCCCTCGCGCCTGAGCAGGATGAACAGCCGCCGGTAGCCGAAGCGTCGGCGCTCGTTCGCGAGGTCACGCAGCCGACCACGCAGCTCCGTCTCTGGCGGTCGGCGAGACTGGTAGCGGATCATCTTGCGATCGGCGCAGACGAAGGAACAGGCCCGACGCTCCGATAGACCCATGACGGCCTGCAGATGCGCGACGGCTTCGCGCTTGGCGGCGGGCCCTACCATTTTTTTGACAGAAGCTCGCGCAATGCCGAGGCTTCGAGCATCTGGTCGGCGAGCAGCTTCTTCAGCTTGGCGTTCTCGTCTTCCAGAGCCTTCAGCCGCTTGGCGTCAGAGACGTCCATCCCGCCATACTTGGCCTTCCAGTTATACAGCGTCGCCTCCGAGACCCCGTGCTTGCGGGCAAGATCGCCCGCCTTCGCACCCGCCTCATGCTCGCGCAGAACCGCGATGATCTGCTCTTCCGTAAACCGCTTTCTCTTCATCAGTCCGTCCTTCAATCAAGGCCCGGACTCTAATCTCAGATGGAGGAAATTCTCAGTGGCAGGTCAGACTGAACCGACTGAGACGCATGCGACCGTGCGCAAGCGTACCATCAGGATCGGCAAGCGGCTCGACGATCAGGTCATACAGGAAACTTGGCGCGCGAGGTCCCAAACGGATGACCGATGCCAGCTTGAGATGCAGCTTCCCGGAGATCGGCGCAAAGAGTTCGTCATCAGCATCGATACGGCGCACGTTCGTAGCGCTGATCAACATTCGGCGCGAAATTTCGAACTCGTCGTGGCCAGATGCGGCAGCGGGGGACGGGCGAAAGGGGCGGTCGCTATTTCGTCACCGGCAGCACCGACCAGCAGGCAATCCGCGATCGTGCTCTTCACTGTCTCCAGGAAGTCGGATATCGCGGCTTTGGGGATGTGACGGTGATCTCGGACGAGGCCGAAATTCTAAAGCGGCTGCCCCGCGCCATGCCCAACCGACGACCCACATCATCGACTGGTTTCTTATTGCCATGAAGATCCAGCCATGCAGCAGGTCGCCGATCACATCGTGCGATCCCGATCCGGCCCCTTTGAAGCGCTTCCAACCGTCCACAGGGACATCAGAGCCGTGAAGTGGCGTCTGTGGCATGGGCGGGTCGGTCGTGCGATCCGCGACCTGCAGCAACTTCTAGTAAGACTTAAGGAAGGCGAGTTCTCGATCGCACGACTTCACAGCCTCGGAGCGCAGCTCCTGACCTATGTCCGTTCGAACCGCGGCGCGATCGTCAACTATGGAAAGCGCTACCGGGCTGGGCTTCGCGTCGCCACCACTCTCGCCGAGTCGGCGGTGAACTCAGTCGTCGGTAACGTATGGTCAAGAAGCAGCAGATGCGCTGGTCGCTTCTCGGTGCGCATATGCTCGTGCAGGTCCGGGCGGCGGAGATCAATGGCGAACTTCGCAACCGGCTGCGGGCGCGTTTCCCACAGCCAGAACTGAACGGATCTCCAATAGCCTACGGGCTTACCGCTATCTCCGCCGCCAGGGCATCGATATTCCCGCCGAGTTGCTCTCCCAGGTCGCACCGCTTCCTTGGGCTCATATCGCACTCACCGGAGACTATCTCTGGAACGAAATTGACCGACCCCTCGAACGCTTCAGGCCGATCCGCGCTAACCGCTTCAATGCAAACAATTTGGAATTCCCTTAGCGGGTATTATTGTAGAAATGCCCACGGAGCCCCGGTGACAGGCGGCCCGCGAACGCGGGCGAAAGGGTGGACGCCGTCCGAAACTAACGCCCGATCAGCGCTTCGAAATCATCGGCATGTTAAATGAATTCAGTCCGGCAACTGAAATCGCTCGGCTCTTTCGCGTTTATAGGGCCACCGTCGGGCGCATCGGCGCCGAGGCCAAAATAGCCGTACGCTGAATGTTCTTTCAGTTGGCCGTTTTCGCTGCGACGTACGCACCGGGCTCATTCGGTAGAATCCCGGTGGGCGGTGGGCGTAGCAGCTGTTCTTGGAGGAACGCCATTCGCTGTGCCGCCCTTGGGTTGGTGATATGGCGGAATTACCCGCCCGTGGCCCCGGATGGATGGCCGTGGATCGATGGTATGCCAGCGTGGCGTGCAAGACTCCGCGCAGTGTCCACGAGGACACGCGTGAGCAAGCACGTCAGCTCGCCGGAACAGAAGCGTTCGCGCCATCCCGCAAGTATCGCAAGAGGGTCGAGATCCTGTTCGCCCACCTCAACACAACGATGCGGTTCGAACGAATGCGGTGACTGAGGATCGCAATCCGACGCTTTGTGTCGCCATTGTCGGGTCCGCTACAGGGCTTGTTCCGACGATCCTTTCTTTGGCCTCAACCTAAATCTCTGAAAAGCAATCATAAAATTATTCTTCGGTTCCATCAGCCAAATTGGCACGAGTCTTGAGATCCTTGGGTGCGAGGCGGCGACAGCTGCCCGACCGGCATTCATGTCGCGGCAGCCGCGATGAATGGAACGAAGGAAGGAAAGCTACATGTCAGGTTTGCGTCAGATCGCCTTTTACGGCAAGGGCGGCATCGGCAAGTCCACCACCTCCCAAAATACGCTCGCCGCCCTTGTCGACCTCGGGCAGAGAATCCTCATCGTCGGCTGCGACCCCAAAGCCGACTCCACCCGCCTGATCCTGAACGCGAAGGCGCAGGATACGGTCCTGCACCTCGCGGCTCAGGAAGGTTCGGTGGAAGACCTGGAACTCGCGGACGTGCTCAAGGTCGGCTACAAAGGCATCAAATGCGTGGAGTCGGGCGGCCCTGAGCCGGGTGTCGGCTGCGCCGGCCGCGGCGTGATCACCTCGATCAACTTCCTCGAGGAGAACGGTGCCTACGACGATGTCGACTATGTCTCCTACGACGTGCTCGGGGATGTGGTGTGCGGCGGTTTCGCGATGCCGATCCGCGAGAACAAGGCCCAGGAAATCTATATCGTCATGTCCGGCGAGATGATGGCGCTCTATGCCGCCAACAACATCGCCAAAGGCATCCTGAAATACGCCCATTCGGGCGGCGTGCGGCTCGGCGGCCTGATCTGCAACGAGCGCCAAACCGATCGCGAGCTCGACCTCGCCGAAGCGCTGGCTTCCAGGCTCAATTCCAAGCTCATCCACTTCGTGCCGCGCGATAACATCGTCCAGCACGCCGAACTCAGGAAGATGTCTGTCATTCAATATGCGCCGGACTCCAAGCAGGCCGGGGAATACCGGGCGCTGGCCGAGAAGATCCATGCCAATTCGGGCCAGGGCACCATCCCCACCCCTATCACCATGGAGGAGCTCGAGGACATGCTGCTCGACTTCGGCATCATGAAGACTGACGAGCAGATGCTTGCCGAGCTTCAGGTCAAGGAAGCGGCCAAGGCGGCCGCACAGTAACGACCGCTGCCGAACGAGGCGCGGCCTTGACCTGGCGCGCCTTTCAAAGAACGGCGCCTCGTTGGTGAGGCGTCACCCTGAACCTTGAAAGGGGTCCCATGAGCCTGGAATACGAGAATGACGGCGCCCTCCATGCGAAGCTTATCGAGGAGGTGCTGTCGCAATATCCTGACAAGGCGGCGAAGCGCCGCAAAAAGCACCTCAGCGTCGCAAAGAGCGGCGACGAGGCTGGCGAGGAAAGCGAGGTCCTTTCCGAATGCGAGGTCAAATCGAACATCAAGTCCATCCCCGGGGTGATGACGATTCGCGGCTGCGCCTATGCCGGCTCGAAAGGTGTGGTGTGGGGTCCAGTCAAGGATATGGTCCACATCTCGCACGGCCCGGTCGGCTGCGGGCAATATTCCTGGTCTCAACGCCGCAACTACTACGTCGGAACAACGGGCATCGACACGTTCGTCACGATGCAGTTCACGTCCGATTTCCAGGAGAAGGACATTGTTTTCGGCGGCGACAAGAAGCTGGAACGGATCATCGACGAGATCGAGGAACTGTTTCCGCTGAACAAGGGCATGACCGTGCAATCCGAATGTCCGATCGGCCTGATTGGCGACGACACCGAAGCGGTGTCCCGCAACAAGGCCAAGGAGCACGAAAAGACGATCGTGCCGGTGCGCTGCGAGGGCTTCCGCGGCGTCTCGCAATCACTCGGCCACCACATCGCCAACGACGCGATCCGCGACTGGGTGTTCGAGAAGAAGGACGTCGAGTTCGAGGCCAGCCCGTACGATGTTAATGTGATCGGCGACTACAATATCGGCGGCGACGCCTGGGCTTCGCGCATCCTGCTCGAGGAGATGGGCCTGCGCGTGGTCGGCAACTGGTCGGGCGACGCTACGCTGGCTGAAATAGAGCGAGCGCCAAAGGCCAAGCTCAATCTCATCCATTGCTACAGGTCGATGAACTACATCTGCCGGCATATGGAGGAAAAGTATGGCATCGACTGGATGGAGTATAATTTCTTCGGCCCCTCCCAGACCGAAGCCTCTCTGCGCAAGATAGCCAAGCATTTCGGACCAGAAATCGAGGCCAAGGCCGAGGCGGTCATCGCCAAATACCGGCCGTTGGTCGATGCCGTCATCGCCAAGTACCGGCCGCGCCTGGAAGGCAGGACGGTGATGCTCTATGTCGGCGGGCTGCGCCCTCGTCACGTCATCACGGCATATGAGGATCTGGGCATGGTGATCGTCGGCACTGGCTATGAATTTGGCCATAACGACGACTATCAGCGCACCGGCCATTACGTGAAGAAGGGCACGCTGATCTATGACGACGTGACTGGTTACGAGCTGGAGAAGTTCATCGAGGGGATCCGTCCTGATCTCGTTGGCTCCGGCATCAAAGAAAAGTACCCGGTCCAGAAGATGGGCATACCGTTCCGTCAAATGCATTCCTGGGATTATTCCGGCCCGTATCACGGCTACGACGGCTTCGCCATCTTCGCCCGCGACATGGATCTGGCCATCAACAACCCGGTCTGGACCCTCTACGACGCCCCCTGGAAGAAAAAAGCCGAGCCGTCGGCGGCGATCGCAGCCGAATGAAAAAGCCTGGCCTCCCGGAAGCCGGGAGGCCGTTGAACGCCTTGTGGCCCTTTGTCCACGGGAGACCTGAAACGTTTCGACGTCCCTGTGCCGCCGTATGGCGGGCCAGATAGAAAGAGGTAACCACCCATGCCGCAGTCGGCTGAAAAAGTTCTCGACCACGCTCCCCTGTTCCGCGAGCCGGAATACAGGCAGATGCTCGCCGAGAAGAGGCTGAATTTCGAATGTCCTCACCCGGACCAGGTCGTTACCGACCAAGGCGAATTCACCAAGACGTGGGAATACCGCGAAAAGAACCTTGCTCGCGAAGCGCTTGTCGTGAACCCCGCCAAGGCCTGCCAGCCGCTCGGCGCGGTGTTCGCGGCCGCGGGCTTCGAGCGAACCATGTCCTTCGTCCACGGCAGCCAGGGCTGCGTGGCCTATTACCGCTCGCACCTGTCGCGCCATTTCAAGGAGCCCGCGTCGGCAGTTTCCTCCTCGATGACCGAGGACGCGGCAGTGTTCGGTGGCCTGAAGAACATGGTCGACGGGCTCGCCAACACGTACCAACTCTACGACCCGAAGATGATCGCCGTCTCGACCACTTGTATGGCGGAGGTCATTGGCGACGACCTGCACAGCTTCATCGAGAACGCCAAGGACGAAGGCTCGGTCCCGCGTGACTTCGACGTGCCTTTCGCCCACACGCCGGCCTTCGTCGGTAGTCATGTCGACGGCTATGACGTAACGGTCAAGGGCATTTTGGAGCATTTCTGGAAAGGCGAGGAGCGAACGGAAGCCGAGGGAACCATCAACGTCATTCCGGGTTTCGACGGCTTCTGCGTCGGCAACAACCGGGAACTCAAGCGCCTGCTCGATCTGACAGGCGTGTCCTATACCTTCATCCAAGACGCCTCTGACCAGTTCGACACGCCGTCGGACGGCGAATACCGCATGTACGACGGCGGCACGAAGATCGAAGACGTGAGGAAGGCACTCAACGCCGAGGCGACACTTTCGCTACAGCATTACAACACCCGAAAAACACTGGAGTATTGCGAGGGGGTGGGGCAGGCGACTGCCTCGTTCCATTACCCGCTCGGCGTCCAGGCCACCGACGACTTCCTGATGGAGGTCTCCGCGATTTCCGGCAAGCAAATCCCCGAGGCAATCAGCCTGGAGCGCGGCCGACTTGTTGACGCCATGGCGGACAGCCAATCCTGGCTGCACGGGAAGAAATACGCCATCTACGGTGATCCGGACTTTGTCTACGCCATGGCCCGCTTCATCATGGAGACGGGCGGCGAGCCGACCCATTGCCTCGCCACCAACGGCACCTCGGCATGGGAAGCGGAGTTGAAGGAACTGCTTGCATCATCGCCCTTCGGCAAGGATGCTCAAGTCTGGGCGGGCAAGGACCTCTGGGCGATGCGCTCGCTGCTCTTCACCGAGCCGGTGGACCTGCTGATCGGCAACTCCTATGGCAAGTATCTGGAGCGCGACACCGGCACGCCGCTGATCCGGCTGACGTTTCCGATCTTCGACCGCCACCATCACCATCGGTTTGCGCTTATGGGCTACCAAGGCGGGTTGCGCGTCCTGACGACGATCCTCGACAAGATCTTCGACAAGCTCGATCGCGAGACAAGCGAGACGGGCGTGACTGACTATTCGTATGACCTCACCCGCTAAGCGTGACGGTCGGCTTTGGCCGGTCGTCTTCCCGAGGGACTTTGGAGACCGACGCAATGTCCTTGCTCAGAGCCAAAACCCAGGATGTCTTCAACGAGCCTGCCTGCGAGAAGAACCGCGGCAAGGATGCCAAGGCACGCAAGGAAGGCTGTTCGAAGCCACTGACCCCCGGGGCGGCGGCCGGCGGCTGTGCCTTCGATGGCGCCAAGATCGTGCTGCAGCCGATCACCGACGTTGCGCATTTGATCCATGGGCCACTCGCCTGCGAGGGCAATTCCTGGGACAACCGCGGTGCGGCTTCGTCCGGGCCAACGCTGTGGCGCACAAGCTTCACGACCGACCTCACCGAACTCGATGTTGTGATGGGGCAGGGCGAGCGGAAGCTCTTCAAAGCGATCCGCGAGATCAAGGAAGCGTATGGGCCGCCGGCTATCTTCGTCTATCCGACCTGCGTGACGGCGCTGATCGGCGACGACATCGAGGCCGTCTGCAAGCGCGCGGCGGAAAAGTTCGGCCTACCGGTGGTGCCGGTCAATGCGCCGGGCTTCGTCGGCTCCAAGAATCTCGGCAACAAGCTTGCCGGCGAGGCGTTGCTCGAGCATGTCATCGGCACGGTGGAGCCCGACGATGCCGGCCCTTACGACATCAACATTCTTGGCGAATTCAACCTCTCGGGAGAATTTTGGCTGGTGAAGCCGCTGCTGGATCGGCTCGGGATCCGGGTGCGCGCCTGCATTCCGGGCGACGCGCGTTACCTCGACATTGCCTGCGCGCACCGCGCCCGGGCGGCTATGGTGGTGTGCTCGACCGCGCTCATCAATCTCGCCCGCAAGATGGAGCAGCGCTGGGACATCCCGTTCTTCGAGGGCTCCTTCTACGGCATCACCGACACCTCGGAAGCGCTCCGACAGATCTCTCAGCTGCTCGTGAAGAAGGGTGCCGATCCGGAGATCCTCGGCCGCACCGAGGCATTGATTGCAGAGGAGGAGGCGATCGCTTGGAAGAAGCTCGCGGCCTACCGGCCGAGGCTCGAGGGCAAGCGCGTGCTGCTCAACACCGGCGGTGTGAAGTCCTGGTCGGTCGTCCATGCGCTGATGGAGATCGGCATCGAGATCGTCGGCACCTCTGTCAAGAAGTCGACCGTCGAAGACAAGGAGCGCATCAAGCAGATACTCAAGGACGACAACCACATGTTGGAGCAGATGGCAGCCCGCGAGCTTTACGCCATGCTCTCAGAATGCAAGGCCGACATCATGCTGTCGGGCGGGCGCACGCAGTTCATCGCGCTGAAGGCCAAGACTCCCTGGCTCGATATCAACCAGGAGCGCCAACACCCTTACGCCGGCTATGACGGCATGGTGGAACTCGTACGCCAGATCGACCTTGCCATTCATAACCCGATCTGGCGCCAGGTGCGGGAGCCGGCACCATGGGATTGCCAGCCTGCGGTGAGGGAGGAACTGCCGAGCACGAAAAGCGAGACCGCGACCTTGCATGCTGTCCAGGAATTCGCCGGCACGACGGCCGACGATTTCGGCGAGTGTTGAGGAAAGCTGATGGTCCGCATCCTTCCCCAGACCAAAGCGGCGGCGGTCAATCCGCTGAAGTCATCGCAGCCGCTGGGTGCCGCGTTGGCCTTTCTTGGCGTCGACGGCGCGATGCCGTTGTTCCACGGCAGCCAGGGGTGCACCAGCTTCGCGCTCGTGCTGTTCGTGCGCCATTTCAAGGAAGCCATCCCCCTGCAGACAACGGCGATGGACGAGGTGGCGACGATCCTCGGCGGGGCAGACCATCTGGAAGAGGCGATCCTCAACCTCAAGGCCCGCACAAAGCCAACGCTTATCGGGGTCTGCACGACGGCGCTGGTGGAAACCCGGGGCGAAGACTGCGCAGGAGATATCGCCAATATCAGGCTGAAGTGCATGGAAGAACTCGCGGGTACGGAGGTGGTGCTAGCCAACACACCGGATTTCGACGGCGCGATCGAAGAGGGCTGGGCCAAGGCTGTCACCGCCATGATTGAAAGGATTACGCGTCCCGGCGAGCGGGCGCGGCAGTCGAAGAAGATCGTGATCCTGCCTGGCTGGAACCTCACTGTGGCTGATATCGAGCATTTGCGTGAGATGGTTGAAAGCTTTGGAGTCAAGCCGGTGATTCTGCCGGACGTCTCCGGCTCGCTCGACGGTACGGTGCCCGACCGCTGGGTCACGACCACCTATGGCGGCACCAGTGTCGAGGATATCCGTGAGCTTGGCACGGCCGAGCAATGCATCGTCATCGGTGAGCATATGCGCCGCCCGGCCGAGCTGCTGCAGAGGTTGACCGGCGTGCCTTACGTGCTGTTCCGGTCGCTGACTGGATTGAAGGACGCCGACCGGTTCGTCTCGCTCATGTCCGCGGTTTCGGGCGCGGCGGCGCCGGCTGGGGTGCGCTGTCGCCGGGCGCAGTTGCAGGACGCGTTGCTCGACGGACATTTCCATTTTGGAGGCAAGAAAATTGCGATCGCTGCTGAACCAGACCAACTCTACCAACTCGCGAGCTTCTTCGTCGGAATGGGCTCCGAAATCGCGGCGGCGGTCACCACGACCGACATGTCGAAAATTTTGGAGGAAGTACCGGCGCAGTCGGTTCAAATCGGCGATCTCGGCGATTTGGAAGCTCTTGGCCCCGGCGCTGATCTTCTCGTCACCCATTCCCACGGCCGCCAGGCGGCGCAGCGCCTCGGCATTCCGCTCATGCGGGTCGGCTTCCCTGTCTTCGACCGGCTCGGCAGCCAGCACAAGCTCACAATCCTCTATCAGGGGACCCGCGACCTGATCTTCGAGGTCGCCAACATTTTTGAAGCCAACCGGCACGCGCCGACGCCCGAGGCGCTTGATCCACTCCGTAAGCGAGAAATCCCAGATGAGCTCCGTTCGTCGCCTCTCGCTCGTCACTGACGAGGTTCACGCACCGACGCCGGAACGCCAAGCCGGGGCATTGCGGGTGGCGATCGCCACGCAGGACATGAAGAACCTCAACGCCCATTTCGGATCGGCCAGGCGTTTTGCTGTCTACGATGTGATGCGCGAGGAGTGGAATCTCGTGGAAGCCGTGGCCTTCGATGACGTTTCCGACGAGAGCGGGAAGCATCGAACTGAGGGCGACGACCGCATCACCCCGAAGGTGGACGCGCTGAAGGGCTGTCATCTTCTGTTTTGTCTGGCGATCGGGGGGCCTTCGGCAGCCAAGGTTGTTTCGGCAAAAATTCATCCGATCAAAGTGCCGCAGCCCCAAACCATCCAAGAGGTGCTGTTGCGCACGCAGATGATGCTCAGGACGTGTCCTCCCCCTTGGCTGCGCAAGGTGCTGGCGCAGGCAGGTGTCGCCGTACAGAAACCGTCCTTCGAGGACGAGGACTGAAATGAGGAGTAGGCGAAATGTCTGACGCCGTGGTTAGCACTGCTGTCGCCGAAGACGAGGCGGCCCTTGCCACCCCGTTCGTCAAATGCCTCGTGCGCCTGGTCCGGGCTCATGATTCCCACGGGTCTTGGGAAGGCAAATCGGACGCCGAGCTGCTGGGCGACTTCATCATCACCAGGGAACAGCGCCGTGCCATCCCGATCATCGGCGATCCCGATCCGGACGTGCTGTGGAGGCTCGAGATGTTTTACGCCGCCGTCGGGCTAGCGATCGAGGAGCGCTCCGGCCTGATGGCGTCGCCGATGATGGAGATGAGCCATGAGGGCTTTGGGCGCGTACTTCTCACGGCCGGGCGGTTGGTCGTTCTGTCGAAGACCCTGCGCGACGTCCACCGGTTCGGCTTCGAGACGTTCTGGAAACTCGCCGCGGCCGGTACCAAACTGGCCGGCGATGCGACCGCAGCCATTGAGGCTCATCCCGAGGTGGCGCGGGCGTGATGGAACCGATTTTCGATCAAGGGGATCATGTCAGGCCTTGAGGACATGCGATGGCCAGCCCTCTCAATCGAGGCGGTCGAGGCCGATGTGGTTCTTGGGGTAGCGCTGATGAAGCCACTGGTCCTGATCTGTTCGCAGGATCCGGAGTTCTATCTGGTCCACAGCCACATTCTGGAGGTGGATGGCTTCACGATTCAACTGGCCGGCGGCGTGGAGGAGGCGCTTGCATTGGCCAGTGAACGGGAGCCGAAGGCCGTGGTGCTGGACTGCCAGCCAACAATCGCGACAGGCTCCACAATCTGCGCCCGGCTCAAGGGGGAGCCCCGGACCGGCGGCCTGCCCGTAATTGCGCTGATCGCGCCCGGCGCCGAGAACCAGCACCTCGATCTCTTGAAGGCTGGTATTGACGAGAGCTTTGTGCGGCCCTTCGCGCCGGCCAAGCTGCTTGACTGTCTACGGATGAAGCTGGCGCTGCCAAAGCCGGGTTCGAACGGGATTGAAAACGGCGGCTGGATCTCCTGTGGCGACCTTGAGATAAGGCTCGATGCCCACCGCGTTCGGGGTAATGGCCACGAAGTCCACCTTGGGCCGATCGAGTTCAACCTGCTGCGGCTTTTGCTTGAGACTCCCGGCAAGGTCTTCACCAGAGACGAGCTGATCAGCGCGGCCTGGCCGCCCAATATCCATGTCGGTGTACGCACCGTGGATGTCCATATCAGCCGGCTCAGAAGGGCTCTGAAGGCGGCCTCCCCCTCCAGCGTCATTCGTACCGTCAGGTCGGCCGGCTACTCGCTCGAGTGGCCGGACGGCTGAATAGATGACCGATGTGGTGCCACTCCGCATTTCCGCCGTGCTGAGGGCAAGTCTTGCGGCTTCGAAACGCGCCGGCAGGTACGACATATTCAGAAAGAAGCAGTCAAATGGCTTTCAGAAGCGTACTCATTGTGACGGGAGCTGACCACTCCGATCAGGATATAAGAATAGCAGCCGGCCTGTGTGCCGAGGTCGGCGCGTATCTTTCCGTACTGATTATGTCGCCTCCGCGGCTCGTTATGTCGCCTCCGCTGCTGGGCGATGGCATCCCCGCATGGCCTACGCAACGCGCACAGGCCATTCCCAGACTGGAAAAACGATATAGGCAAATCGAGAGATTTTCACACGACATGGTCAGACTGGAAACGACATTCAGGGAAATTCACAAACTGCTGAGAGCCACGTGGCGGTGCTATGATGTCGATATCGCCAACTGCGATCAGGCCAGCGTCGGTGACGCGGTGCGACAGCGGGCGCTCTGCAACGACCTGACAATCGTCGGCCCCGCACTTCTCAACGACATTAATCTCGGACCCCTTGTTATCAACGGCAGCCTGTTCGATACCGGAAAGCCGGTGCTTGTCGTGCCGGAGGGCGCTGAGGCGACTCTATCGCCACGGCGCGTGCTGGTCGGCTGGGATTCGCGAGTCGAGGCGTCCCGTTCGGTTCGGGAAGCGCTGGATCTGCTAGCCGGTGCTGAGGAAGTTCGTGTCGCATTAGTCGATCCGGAGGCGACCTGCACCGGAAACGGTACCGAGCCGGGAGCCGACATCGCCGCCTATCTCACTCGGCACGGTGCTTGGGTGTCGATTGACCGGCTGGCGAGCGCCGGCAAACCAGTGGCCACGGTGCTCGCGCAGCACGCAATCGACACGTCTGCCGACATGATAGTCATGGGGGCTTATGGCAACCGCAGGCTACGTGAGCGACTCTTCGGCGGTGTGACGAGATGGATAGTTGGGAAGCCGTCATTGCCGTTGTTTTTGGCTCGCTGACGGTTCCAAGCAAGCACCGACGCTGTTCGAAGCTCTACCCCCCCTTGGGTCACCTATCCTGATGCCAAGTCGGAGGAAGATCGCGCAAAGCGCAAATTTCGCGAGGCTCGAATCTGCAAGCGCCGTCGCCGAGACATCCCGGACGTCTCTAACGCGCGCTCGGGGGTTCTCCTCGCCCGAGATGATCCGTAACGCGGAGCCCAAAGGCCGCGCAGAGGTACAGGCGCTCCTCAATGCACTCAAAACCACCGCTTCAGGTCGGCGTCAGGTCGAGAAAGAGAGTCGCTTCAGCGCGGCAGGCCGCGTTCGGACCGTAGCCGCATCGTATTGGCGTTATCACGATTTCCCTCACCACTGGCCGGGAGCTGACCACCGCAACGACGGTGCAGTGGCCAAGGCACCGACCTTCGAGTCGGGACGGTCGGGCTCTTGCCGGCGTCGGCGCGAACGATGGCATGAATCGCCTTGTCATCTCTGGGATGGTAGCCCGGGTTAGTGGCGGACAGCCGCCTCTCCAGCGTTTCCCGTTGGTCCGGCCCAGCCTGCGTGGCGACCGAGCGGTCTTTGGGTTTGCAATTCCGCCAACGCTCACGTCGCACCGCGAGGTCCCGTTGCACCTGAGCACCGGGAACACAGAAGATAAACACAAAGCAGGGATCCCGCAGAGTTCACCGGCCGGCACTCATCCTGGCCTTTTCGCCATGATCATCATCGTCGTTCTGAGGAGCGGTATTGGCGAGCTACAGCTGGACCGGCTTCGGTCGTGAAGAACTCCCATGACGCCAGCCCAGGAATTCAATCGCAAGGCGGGCGAGGGGGCACAGGCTGCGCTCGGATGGAGCGGCCCCTTACAATCGCAAATGGCGAGATAGCTACCGCCTCCGGACCGGAACGGCAAGACGCTCAAGCCGGTGGCGTGAAGCGGACGATGGTGACGGGGCCTGACGATAGCCAACGCTGTCATGATGGCCATCGGCCTCGTCCCTCGGCCCGAATGCATATTGAGTCGTCCGGGCCACGCTTTTCTGCCGACGCGAAGCGCGTGATGCTTGTCGAAAACCTGACAGCGGCAGAAAACATGTCGGCTTCAATACAACCGGCCATCATGGCATTTGAAGGTTTTTCTAGCGATTGATGCGCTTACTGCCCGCCGAGCGCGCTGGCACGGCCTTTGCGGAT
This sequence comes from Mesorhizobium sp. M0904, assembly GCF_040319475.1. Classification (NCBI taxonomy): domain Bacteria; kingdom Pseudomonadati; phylum Pseudomonadota; class Alphaproteobacteria; order Hyphomicrobiales; family Phyllobacteriaceae; genus Mesorhizobium; species Mesorhizobium sp. M0904. The sequence goes on from NZ_JAMYOC010000021.1 coordinate 108,910, forward strand.
TGTGATGCGGCAACACTGCGTGAAAGCTGACTGCACACAGACGCGCGAGACGAGCGATGCTCTCCTTTTCCTGCCCGTGTGCCCCCTCTCTAAAGAGGGAAACAAGCTTGCCCGTAAAGTCGCGCAACCTGTGGCAACAGCTTTGGATAGCAGCATGGTATTGCAGATGAAGTCACCGGCTCCTTCGATCAAAGTGGACACCTGGCTGCGTGGCAAGCCCCTGACGAATTTCGAACCCGGCAAAGTGTATATCGTCGAATTTTGGGCAACTTGGTGCGAACTATGTGTGGCGGAGATGCTCCAGCTGATGCGGCTCCAGGAAAAATACAGGGACAGCGGACTTGAGGTCGTCGGAGTCGCGGCTAATGAAGACGCTCCAACGGCCGTTGAGGCTCGCACCAAGTTGGACGCGTGGTTGACCGAAAAGTGCTCGCATCTGAGCTATCGGATCGCGTTCGACCACACAGGTGAAATGAACAAGCTTTGGATGAAACCCAGCTTTTCCGCCGGGATTCCGACTTCGTACGTGGTCGACCGAGACGGCCACATCGCCTTTATCGGTCATCCCAGCCAACTCGATGAGGTTTTGCCGAAGGTGCTCAACGGCAGCTGGCGCATCAGCGATAAAGCTAAAGCCGCCGATACGGAGCGGATCGCCACAAGCGAACCCTTGGCGCGCGAACAAGCGTTGAAGCAGCCGATCGATGACAGATTCTGGGCGGCCGTGAAGTTAGAAGATTGGAAGACGGCGCTCTGGGCGATCGAAGAGGGCATCGCCTTGATGCCCGACGACATCAATTTCCGCCTGGCTCATGCGCACCTGTTGCTTCACAAAATACAAGATATGTGGACCGGCCTGCCCGTTATGCGCGAATTCGTGCGCGACGCGATCGACAAGAACTCCCAGGATTGGATGGTTTCGGCGCTAGACCAGCTTTTCCATCCGGCCAATGACCATTCGCGCCTTCCCCCCGCTGAGCGCTTTGCGATGGGCAAGGAGCTGTCCGAACACATTCTGGCACTGAATCCCCCGCAAGGCGACAGCCCTAAGTTCCGGTCTTATCCCGCGGTCGCCCGGTACTATTACGAGAACGGCAACACCGATCGTGCGATCGAGTTGGTCGAACTGGCACTGCAGTCGCTGGACGGTCCGGAGCCTGTCCCGGACGAATTGAAAGAGCAGCATCTGCCGGATTTGCTGCTGGCCCTCGCCAACTACAGGGGTGGGAAGGTTTGTTACGGCGCTCTCTGTGCGGCTCCGCAAAACAATTTCCCAAAGGTGCCAAAGCGCGGTCGGCCGAGGAGAAAACATAGAAAGGGATGATTGGTCGAAATGGCTTACTGGCCAATTCGTCCATTTCCTTGGCGTGGCCGCAGCAAGGAGGGTCCATGCAGCACTTGGTCGATCGTTTGCAGCAGGATCGAGGCGCGAATCTTCATGACCTCCGGCCGCATTGCGGCGGAAGTGATGTTCCACGCGAATCAGCGTGGAGGACTTCGCAGTCGAGGAGGTGTTCAAGGTCGGCCACGGGGACATCAATTGCGTGGAATCGGCCGGCCCGAGCCGGGCGTCGGCTGCGCAAGTGTGCCCGAAGTAGGCGTCTCCGAAAACAGACATCGTGCTTCGAGGAAGAGGACTGAAGTGAGGAGAAGGCGAAATGTCTGATGCCGCGGTCAGCCATCCGGTCAACGAGGACGAGGCGGCCCATGCCATGCCTTTTGTCAGATGCCTCGTGCGGCTGATCCGTGCTCAAGACTCCTGCGGCTCATGGGAAAGGCAAATCGGACTCCACGCGGCTGGCCGACTTCATCGTCACCAGAAAACAGCGCCGTGCGATCCCTGTCATCGAAGATCCCGATGCGGACGTGCTGTGGAGGCTCGACATGTTTTACACCGCCGTGGGGCTTGCGATCGAGGAGCGCTCCGGCCTGATGACATCGCAAACGATGCAGATGAAACCATGGGGGCTTCGGACGATTGCTTTTCACGGCCGGGCGGTTGGTCGCTCTGTCGAGACATCCACCGGTTCGGCTTCGAGACGTTCAGAAAGCTCGCGGAGGCCGGTTCGAAACTGGTCGACGATGCGACTGCAGTCATCGAAGCCTATCCCGACGTGGCACGGGCGTGAAGAAACGAGTTCGAGGAAGGATTTATGTCAAAGCTAGATGAGATGGGGAGAAAGTCCGAAAGCTTCAGCTGCGCGCAGCAGTTGCCAAGATGAAATTGCGTGACCTTGCTGAGAATCTCCCGGGAAAATGGACGGAGATAGAGGAAGTTGCCAAGGAAACGTCGGTCGTTTTTGCCGAGTTGGATGGTGCCAAGAGAGAGCTCGCTGCAATGAAGAAGTTACGATGACGAGCACATTCACCACCCGCGACGGCTCCGGATGGGTGCCGGAATATCTCACCGCTATAGACGGCACGACCTGCATCGGCTGCGGCCGCTGTTTCAAAGTCTGCTCGCGCGAGGTCATGCATCTTTACGGCGTCGATGACGCGGGTGAAATCCTCGGCGCCTGCGACGGCGAAGACGACGATTTCGACGGCGAGCTCAATCGCATGATCATGGTCGTCGACCATGCCGGCCGCTGCATTGGCTGCGGAGCCTGCGCCCGCATCTGCCCGAAGAACTGCCAGACCCATGTTGCGGCCGACCAGGTCGCAGCATGATCTGAGGAGACAAAACCAGGAGAACGGCTTTGCCCTTTAGAATGTTTTGCCGCGTCCTGGAGCTGGTGCTGTGCAGCACCGCACTGACTGTCTACTTCGCTTCTCATTCCATCGGCACAGTAGTCGTCACGACGCTGGCTTGTTCGCTGCTCCTTCAGCTGGCGTATTTCGGTAGCGTGCTCTTTCTGATCTGGCGGTCTGGCTATGTTAGCCGAGCTGGCCAAAGGGCTGAGCATTTTGGCAGTTGCAAGGACCTTGGATCCCAGCCGCCAGACCATGATGAGGTGACGAGTGAATCTGCAGATTTGCTCCAAAATCAAATGCTAGCTATATCGCTGCTGCTCCCTTGAGGCGCGGCCGTGACAAGATCAGAGCTCGGATTCCCGCCACTTTCGATGAACCACGGACCTTGGGCTGATCGTTGAAGAATAGGTGTGCTTGACATGGGCAGAGGTGACCGCATTCCGGGACGTCTAATGGCGCGAGATGCAGCTATTTAGGTTCCGTAGGCATGAGAGCCGTCGCAGCACGCCGGCATGCGGGCTGCTTCGTCGCCGTGCGAGGCGCTGGAATGATCATGAGGCTCTTCTCCAAATCTCATAGCACAGCTGTCGTCAAATCAAACACGCCTCTTGGACTGGCTGGGTGCATAGCTCAATTCAACTCGATCACGTGTTGCCGGAAAACATGCTGCAAAATTTCGAACGCTACCCGCTCACCTTTGGATCCACGCCCATCGAGAAGCTCGACCGCCTCGGCAAGCATCTCGGGGAAAGGTGGACATCTACGCCAAGCGCGAGGACTGCAACTCTGGTCTCGCATTTGGCGGAAACAAGCTCCGCAAGCTCGAATAAATCATCCCCGATGCGATCGCGTCAAATGCCGATACGCTTGTCTCCATCGGCGGCGTGCAGTCCAACCATACGCGGATGGTCGCCGCCTCGCCGCCAAGATCGGCATGAAATGTCTCCTGGTTCAGGAGAGCTGGGTACCACATGAGGACGCCGTCTACGACCGGGTCGGCAACATTCTCTTGAGCCGGATCATGGGAGCGGAAGTGCGCCTTGTCGACAAGGGCTTCGATATCGGCATCCGCCGCAGTCGGGAACAGGCGCTCGATGAAGTCAAGTCAAGGGGCGGCAGGCCCTACGCGATACCGGCCGGGGCCTCAGTTCACAAATATGGCGGCCTTGGGTACGTAGGGTTCGCGGAGGAGGTGCGCGCCCAGCTTCGACTACATCGTCGTTTGCACAGTCACAGGTTCAACGCATGCCGGCATGCTCGTCGGATTTGCCAAGGACCGCCGACAGCGCAACGTGATCGGCATCGATGCCTCTGCCATCCCCACCCAAACCAAGGCGCAGGTGCTAAACGTTGCCCAAAACACAGCGAAGCTCGTCGATCTCGGAATGGAACTCGTCGAAGACGACGTGGTGTTGCTCGAGGAGTACGCGTACCCGTGTTATGGCATTCCGTCCGAGGAAACCAAGATGCCATCCGATTTCGTCGGGCTGCGTGTCCTGCAGGAGACGGATCACGCCATCCTGGCCGCCGCGGGCTTCAACTTCTTCCTCCTGCTCAGGTGGCTGAAGGCGCTTTTGTCGCTCTTATATACGGTCGCTGTTCGAGACAGCGGCACCCCGCTGTTCGAGACAGCGGCACCAACATCCCGCTTGCGGCGGACAAGGGCTCAGGAGGACGAGACCATTCTATGTACGGGCCTGTTGAGGCCATACCAGTAGTCGGTTCGTCCCACCTGGAACCGCCAGGATCGGGTCCTGGAAGATTTGCAGAATTCAGTTCGGCTAACGCGTCAGGCGGTCTTCATGACCGCGCCCTCGATGACGACGCCGGCGCTGACGTATTTCCACAGCGCGACGAGCAGCTTGCGGGCGAGCGCAACAATCGTCGCCTTCTTCAGATGGCCGCCCTTGTGTTTGACCCGGTCCTGGAACCACAAGGTGAGCGCCGATCGCGGTTGATGGCGCAGCCACAGCCAGGCCGTCTGGATCAGCGTCGTTCGTAGCCTTGGATTGCCGGCTTTCGATACCCCCTGGTCGTGATCGAACGAGCCGCTCTGCCACGGTGTCGGCGCGAGGCCCGCATAGGCGGCAACCTGTCGTCGGTTGTCGAAGTGACGTGACAGCCCCTCCGACCACAAGACGGCGGCAAACTCCGGCCCGATGCCCTTCAGGTCGAGCAGCATCGCCGGTGCCGGCGAGACGACCGGCACGTCAGCAAGCATGGCATCGCGCGCGGCCTCGACAGCTTTGATCTGCTCCAGCAGCAGTTCGAGCCTGTCGAGTTCCCGGCCGACCCTGCGCCTGCAGATGTGCCGGCAAGGGTCGGCCGTCGCCGGTCTTGAGTGCCTCCAGTCGCTTGCGCCGGTCGCGGCGCAGCGGCTCATAACCGGATACGCCCTGGGCGAACAGCAGGCCTTTGACGCGGTTGACATGGCGCACGCGCTCGTTCGTCAAGGCCTTGCGCTCACGCGTGATGCGGCGATGGTCCTCCTCCTCAGGCGCCGGCACCCGGAGCATCGCACACACCCGTGGCTCGCCTCGCTTGTAGGCCAGCAACGCCCGGACCAGCGCCTCACCGTCGATCTTGTCGGTCTTTGCGCGGCCCGCCGGCGCGAAGTCGCAATCGACGCCGGATCGACGACGTCACTTTCGATCCCTTCGGCCTCCAACACGCGATGGATCCAGAAGCCATCGAGCCCGGCCTCCTGGATCACGATGATCGGAAAGCACTGCCCGGTCCGGGCCTGCGCCTTCCTCTTGAGCTCGGCAAATCGCGCCAGCAGTCCGGCGACGTCGCCGGCCACCACCGAATGCTTCGACATCTTCTCGCCGTCACCCGGCGACAGCGAGGTGATCAACCATTTCGAGCGGCTCAATTCGAATGAGACGAAGATTGCGCCAAGATCGGTACGGATAGCGGTCAGCGCTTCGGATTGGTGAGCTGCAACGGGCATGCTTGCCTCCAGGGTAAGGTATTGATTCAGCAACCTCACTTTGCCACAGTGTAGGTCGCTCCACCCTCCTCATAGGATCTTATGTGGGGCCTGCGCGCCGCGATGCCGAAACGAGCTTCGCAGTCGCCCAATTCGACACGCTGCGACTGCGCCTCATCAAGATCGCCGCGCGCGTGGTCGAGATGAAAACCCAAATTCGCCTGCACCTGCCGACATCCTGTCCCGACCAGCGCATCCTGCGCATCGTCCTCGACCGCATTCCGCGGCTCGTGACGTAGCCGACGGGGCGCCAACGCCCCGAAACGAACCCGCCGACCGCAACCAGCAAACCCCCCGCTTTTCATCACGACGGATCACCGCCGGCGCCCAACCAGCTTGTCAAAAAGAACCCAAACGGCGACCAGATCACCACCTCAGGCCGCCAAACGTTTAGCGCCGTGCATAAACCCGGCTAGTAGGATACGACCGTTCCTAGGCCGTGCTGCTCTGCGATGTCGAGTATAGCAGAACCTATAGCGACATCATGGATCGCGAGGCCAAGATTGAACACTGCAATGCGATCAGCGATGCGAACTCTGCCGGCGATCCGTCCTGCGATGATGTCGCTTACAGATCCACGAACTCGCGAAATATCATTATACGGAGATCCTGTAGCGATAATATAATTCTTGAATTGCCCAACGTCGTCAGCCAACAACAGATCAGAAGCCGTTGTTATATCCTGCGACCATCCTAGGACATGGACGGGCATAGCCAAGCTGCCCTTTTTTACCCATCCGAACTGAAATGCAACGTCTTCCAATCGACTTGTTGCAGTCACGACAACGTCAGCGACGCGGATCGCGGCCTCTGCCTCCTTCACGTGAATTATTGTTGCTTTAGAATAGGTTTGTTCAGTCAACCGGGTTACAGCATTCTCATTGATATCCACGATATGAAATTCGGCAGTAGGGTGAATCAACGACAACATCTCTACGTGGTAAAGGCCCTGAAGACCAGCGCCAATTATAGCTATTCTGTTCACGTGAGGCGGCGACAAATACTTGCTTGTAATGGCCGACGCTGCTGCTGTGCGAATCGCTGTCAGGTAAGCAGCATCCATCACACAGACTGGCAGGCCGGTGTCCGGATCATTTAACACCAAAAGACCTGTGATGTTCGGCAGGCCAACTTTAGGATTGCTGGCGTAACAGGCAATCCATTTAAGGCCGGCTCGGCGTTGCCTGGGAAGCCAGCCAGCCATCGCATGGATGTGTGAGTCGCGCCCCGGGTGGATTCCGATCTTGGGCGGGTTCTCGAATGCGCCGTCGCCATGGTCACGAAGCGTCCGTTCGACGATGTCTAATGCTGAAGTGAATGGCAAATTCGTCTGTGCCACATCATTTCGACTCAACCATCGTATAGGCGTCGTCATATAACCTCCTCTCTTAGCGTTGAGACCGGCACTGGAAGAACAGTCCGGCGCTTGGTTCGGAATGTCGATAGCTGGAATAAGGCTACGCGTATTTCTTCGGCGAATTGGCGTGTGCTGCTGCAGGGCTAAGGACCTTTAGACGGAGAGTAGATTTGCGCCTTTTTAAGTCGTTCCTTTATGTCAGATAACAAGAGTGGCAGCTTCGGAGCCAATGCGATATTGTTTTGTTCGATGTACCGGAGAAATTCTTTGTCGTACATTGTCACATAATTGAGCTTGCTGCTTGCTGCTTCCGACAGCACCGGGATTGACGACAGATCCAGTATGACGCGCGGCTCTAGCCGCAGAAGGGCATCCTGAAGAGTAGCCTCGTATTCATCGTTGACATCGGCAGTTCCGATAACAACGATCGATCGTGGTTCGCGTGCGTAGCCTATCTCTGCCGGGCGCATGAGCGCGAGTTCCATGTCGATCGAACGGCGGAGGCGTCTGCGAAGGTTCTTAGGGTTCCGCGTTACGACCACCGTGGAGCGGAATTGCTTTCCGACACCACTCCTGATCAGCCCGCGGCCCAACATACCCGCCCCGATGATGTAAAGGCGGTCGGGTAGCTCTTCATTCGCAAATCGATCAGCTACGATGTCTCGAACGATCTGATCGTAGTCGAACGTCGCGACGAACCGCTGCCGTTCGCGCGCCGCGCGACCCATAGCAATTGCCGACCGTGCAATCTGGAAAATCGGAAAGTTTGGGTCAACAGGTTCGATAGCCTTCTCGAGTTGATCGCTGATGTAACTCTCGCCGAGGATTTGGGAATGAGCGGCCGATGCAATCTCGGCGAGACGTTGAGCTATCGCGGGCGCGCCTTCAATACGTCCGTGTGCGAGGTTAGAAAATATGGTGCTGGTTACGTTTTTTAGAGCGGGCTCTTCACCATAGATCTCGATTCGAGCACAGGTAGCGACCAGCAGAACGCCCTTTCTTTTCAGGTCGGCCGCGAGTGGTTTAACCTTCGAAGAGCGCTGCGCTATTGCAACGGGCTCGACCATCCGATGATCACTATAAAGGCCAAGGAGCTCGTTCATCTTTCTCTCCTGATGTTGACGGACGGAAGATCAGGCAGCAGACGCCAAATTTCCGAACCTTCTTTGCCCTGCGATGAAGGACGGTGTCCCGCGCCTTCGAGTTCGGGATCGGGCGGGGAGGCTTCGGGGTCGCAGCTGAGGGTCGTCCGCCCGAGGAGCTGCTGATTGGCCGATACCTCCTTCCCACAGAGTGCGGCCCTGACGTGCTTCTTTCCTTTGGGCGCGTGAATAGATGTCACCAGCGCTGGCTACTCCTGCCCAGCAACGGAGTTCCAAAAACCGTGCCAACTGAGCAGAAACAGCTCGAAAGCCAGTTTTCTGCATCAGACGACAAATTAGACAGGCGTGCAGCAGGGCCCGGACCGAACACCACTGCGTCGTAAACTCGACTAAACCGACACTTTGTCGGTTTGGCCGCTTCTTCTCAGGATTGAGGGTGCGTATTTCAGGCGATCGGGAGCACGGATTTCACCGCATCGTGAGACAGATTTCACGGGGTCATGAGCAACGATTCCAGACAATAGTGAGCAGCGAGTTCAGGTGATCGTGAGCACCTTTCGGAGGTGCGGGATGCTTAGGCCGACAACCCCAACCGATCTACAGGATGCCTCTTTCAAAACGAGGAAGCCTGATGCCCAACCCAGAGATTGTCGATCCGCCGGATCAGAGAAATTTTACGTCTATGGCACGTCCAGGGCCTGACCGAACGCGTCATCGCGCGCACGCTTGGGGTGAGCAATGGCGCGTGCATGGTTATCTGCAGCGCGCCCGTCTTGCCGGGCTGAGCTGGCCGCTGCCTGAAGGGATGGATGACGAAGGCCTCGAGCTTCTGCTCTTCCGGGCGCTGAAGGCGGCGTCGCAAAGTCCCCGGCGCCGGTGCCCATTGGAGCTATGTATCGGAACGGCGATCGTCACCGGTGTCGGCATTGCCAAAGTTGCGGCGCTGGTCGAAATGTGCGTGACGAAACTGACGACCGGCTACCCCGCGCCGCGCGATTCGCCTTGACGCAACTCGGTCCGCCGAACTCCGTTGAACAGTTGGCCGTGCAGGCCGTCCATCGGATTCGCTGTCGCTTGGTATCGGATCGGGTCAAACTGGTGAACCAGCTGCGCGGTCTTCTTGCCGAGCACGGCATCGTCATCCCGAGGGATATCACGCAGTTGCGACGTGGCCTCGCCGAGATCATCGCAGGCTGCGATGACGGCCTCAGCGAGATGGTGCGTTCTCCCATGAGCGATCTGCGGGAGGAACCGGCTGAACTGGATCGGCGAATTGCATCCTACGATAGCCGGATACGGGAATCTTCCGCAACAGCGAGCCGTGCCAACGCCTCGGCAAGATCGAAGGCGTTGGGCCGATAACGGCGACGGCATTGATTGCAGCTGTCGGTGACAGAACCTGCTTCAAGAACGGTCGCGAGTTCGCGGCGTGGCTGGGCCTTGTGCCGAAGCAGCGATCAAGTGGAGGACGGGCCCGCCTGTTCGGCATCAGCAAACGCGGCGACCGTTATTTGGCACGCTGATGATCCATGGCGCTCGCGCCGCGTTGGGTCGCGCCGGCGGCAAACAAGATCCGCGAAGCCTGTGGCTTGGCAAGTTGCGGCAACCGCGCCATCCCAACGTCGCGGCGGGTCGCGCTCGCCAACAAAGAATGGGAGGATCGTCTGGTCGATGCTCTCGGGTAATGCTGCCTATCACCGGACCTGTCGGTGAAAACAGCCTGACGGTCCCTGGAGAGCGAGAAGGAGGTCCTACCTCGGCAATTGCAGCAAAATGGCAGGAGATGCGAACGGGCACCCCGTCGCTTCCAGAACCTGGTGTGTGAACCGGCACGGCTTCGGCCGATGCCTGGGGGCCGTTAAGGTGGAAGCGGGCGAAAACCCATCGAGGCTCGCGGCGCTGAGCATCGAGCCGCATGAAGAAGCCGGATATACGTCAGCAGTTGTGACCGTCAACCGGTTTCAGCCAACCTGTTGCAATCGGGCGGGGTCCATATACGTTCAACATATGTCGCGGTTCAAAGCGCTATGGGCCAAGTTCCTCATGGGAGCGCCACGACGACAGGGGCGATCCGTCGAGCAACACAAAATAGTCAAGAGGGCGTGAAGGCGCTGGCGAAGCACACGGAGGCAGGTAGACGCCCGATCGATATGCGAAGTATCCGTCGGTTCGTCCATCCAGGTTGTTCTGTTGCTTTTGCCTTGCTCAACATCATGTCGCGATGAGTCTTCGGCTCCGCACCGGGAACAACTGTCAACATTCAGGAAACCTCCAGCAACAACGGTCTGTGGCTGAATCTGCGAGTGGAGAAAAGAACTTCCTTATATCACCTGCGCAATAGGCAGTGACGCGGACTGATAATTAGCGATCGTTTCGGAGACCGGCAGCATGGTGAACCCCGCCAGGGGCTCCATGATAATACCGGTCTTTGGATTAGCCCGAGGGCTGTGACGCGGTGACTACAAGGACCTCCCCGCTGCGACGGATGTGACACTTCACTGTCGCGGAGGTCGGGTCAGTCGCCGAGACATCCAACTTCAGGTCCACCAGAGAACAAGATCCGGCCGTGCAAACCCAAAAAAGCTGTTCAGCACCAGGCGACGCTTTCCGTCGCCTGATTGACCGGTGACGCCGTGGACGAAACCGCCGTCAATTAGGGCGATATCCCCGGCCTTGAGCTGGAAGTCGCGACAAGGAACGGCCTCGAGATACGCTGCCGAATAGGGATAGCCAGTGGTCTCCACACCCTGCGACTTTCGGTCCGCGACTGTAGGCTTATGGCTCCAGAGCCGCAGATTGCCACCTTCCTCGGCCATGCCCGGATAGAAATTGAGTGCGGCGACGGTGTTGTTGGCCACCGCAGAAAGCTCGTAATCGTTCCCAGCACATGCCACTTGAGCGACATCGTCGTGGGGCTCCAAGGAAAACGTGCCACTGCCAGTCCAACTGAGAGCGCGACAAATATTAGCCTGACCGTGTTCCGAACGAGCCAGCCGCAACTCAATGCCCTGGTCGTGCAGCTCGCGCTTCAACGCGTTGAACAATCCGCGGACTGGATCAACCAAATTGCTAAAAAGGCCATCGACGAACGGTCGCGCAGTTTCCGCCTCTGCGAAATATGTGACTGCATCCTTCCTATAGTGTGACGCTCCGACATATTGTCCGGGGACGCCATCTTTACGCTCTTTGAGACCTGGACTGCCAACAAAGTTCGCGGTGATCTCCTCGGCTAGTTCGGTGCTGAAAGCTTGCTTGATGTGCAGAGCGGTGATCTCACCTTTCAGGACTGAGATGATATCCGCAGTGCTGATCGTGCCGGTTCGTTCGCTAATAACAAAAGGGGAGACGGCTGGCTCTTGAGATGCCTGGTTAGTCATTGTCTTGCTCCTGTAGTGCCTGACTGAGGATGGCGATGCCATGATCGAGCTCGTCATCGGTGATGGTTATCGGCGGGAGGACTTTGATGACGTCGCGATTTGGCCCTGAGGATTCGAGCAGCAGGCCGTTTTCGAACGCGACATCGTGCACACGGCCGACAATGGCCTGTGAACGGCACTTCAGGCCGGTCATCAGACCACGGCCGCGCTTTTGTTCGATGCACTTGGGGAATTTCGCAACGAGGTGATCAAGGTGTCTTTGAAGCTTGGCGGCCGTCCGCTCGACGTCTGCAGTAAACTGCCTCTCGGACCACATTTTGCACATGGCCCCTGCAGTCACGAAGGCGAGATTGTTGCCTCTGAAGGTCCCGCTGTGTTCTCCGGGCTTCCATATATCCATGTCGGGGCGGATCAGAACAATGGAGAACGGATTACCCGAACCGCTCAGGGATTTCGAAAGGCATACGATGTCGGGTTCGATTTTCGCGAACTCGAACGAGAAGAAATCGCCCGTTCGGCCTGAACCTGCCTGAATGTCGTCGACGATCAAAACAACGTCGTGCTTTCGGCAAATGCGCTGAATTTCTATGAGCCAAGCTGCGGATGCGGTGTTCATGCCGCCTTCTGCCTGGATGGTCTCCAGAATGATTGCGGCAGGCTTTTCTATGCCGCTCCCCGGGTCGCCCAAAACGCAGTCGATGTAACTCGCAGAATCGAAAGCCTGGTTCGCATAGCCATCGTAGGGGACACGGATCACATCGTGGCGAGCAACGCCGCCCAGTTCCCTGGTCGACGCCGAACCCGACACCGCCAGAGAGCCGAGCGACATGCCGTGGTACGCATTTGTGAAGGCCATGACGCTCGAGCGGCCGGTATATTTTCGCGCCAACGCCAGCGCTGCTTCGTTGGCGTTTGTGCCGGTAGGCCCAGGAAACTGTATCTTGTAAGAAAGGCCCCTGGGTTTCAGAATAAAATCGACAAACGCTTCGATGAAGTCACGCTTTGCCGCTGTATACATGTCAAGCGACAAAAGAATATTCTCGCCAGCGAGATATTCAATTGCTGGCGCCATAATAGTCGGGTTGTTGTGTCCGTAGTTGAGCGCGCCGGATCCTACAAGGAAATCGATAAAAGGCTTACCGGCCTCGTCCCAGACTGTCGCCCCAAGGGCCTTCGTAAAGACCGTGGGAAAAGACAGCCCATAGCGACGAACGTTAGATTCATAATCTGTAAAAATGTCGGTATTCATTTTAGGGTCCCTCCGCAGGTAGCGTTCAACGAGAGAACGCTTGAATGCGTTTAGTTGGTTGGCGGTTGTTCTTTGGTTTCAAAAGAAGGCCAGAACAGTCCGGACGGTGGCTTTGCAAAGAATCTGCTGGCCATGCCGACATGCTCGCTAAAGTTTCCGCCATACAATGGAGTCCCGACTTGCGCGGCAGCTCATCTGCTACGCAGATGCATTTCGAAACCTCCACGGTCGTCGCGTTGCTCTGCATTCCGATACCTCTCGGTTTATGCGTTGAAACGAGCTTCGTTTAGAGTGCTGGTCGTCTCTCCTTTGATGTTTGGCGCTGGCTCCGGTCATGACGCCGTTCACACCTTCATTGTGAGGGACGACCGCCGCCACCAAAACGCCTCGGTCGCCGGCGCGAGGGCCCGTTACCTCATGGAATCATCAGAACAATGCTTCTTGAAGCGAGCAATGATTAGCTTCGCAACCTGGTCCGAGCGGTCCACCCCAGAAACCACTTTCGCGTCGTATAGACCCCCGGGGAAATCAAGATCGAATTCAATCACGTAGGGATAAGCCATATCTATGGCACCGAAGTTGATCCCATGTGCCATCAGCTTTCGGCCAATCAACTCAGCAAGCTCTATCTCATTGGAATTCAGATCGACTGGAATTGCCATCCCTCCTTGTGTCATATTTGATCGGTGATCATCTGCTGCGCCTTGCCGACCATGCCAAGCAACGACCTTCCCACAAGTAAAGATGATGCGCTTTTCGCCTTGGGCGACCTCCGGGATAAACTTCTGAAGAATTGCATACTGAGCTTTGAAGCCACCTAGCGCGCCATAATCCATCGTGCTTTGCGCGACAGTGTTTCCGGTAAGGCATTGGAGAATTGCTCGAACGTTTGGTCCGTGTTGAGGAAGTAAGAAGACGTTTTCTCCGCATCCGGAATTTGGCGGTTTGGCCACCCACCATTGATCTCGGGCCTGCTGATAGCGCTCCCAGAGCGACGTAAAATCATTCGATACATATGAAAATGCTCGGTTCTCTTTTGGGACGAGATAGCCCATTGCATGTTTGCTATTTAGAAACATCAGCCCTTCAATACTGTTAACGAAGGGCGTCTGTTGGGAAGCTAGCCACAGCATTCGCCAAACATCTCGGTACACGCAAGCTTGGGGCGAACCTAGGACCCAGATCAGCTGGCATTCGTCAAGAAAATATGTCTCTCGAGTCCCAGGTGCCACGGCGCCAGGAGAGTACGGCTCAGCATTCTCTGGCAGGAGCACTCCTCGTGTGAAATAGCGGTAGTCATCTGCCGCAATAGCATTGATCTCCCCGAGAATTACTCGCCAGCCGAAGCGACGGAACGCGCAGGTGAGAAGTGCATCATTGTCACCTAAGCAATCGAGACTGTTGACCAGTATGAGCAATTTCATTGCGTCCTCCTAGATAGATAGCCAAAAGGCGATTAGCTGCACGTCAGCGCTTCGATCACGTCGAGAGAGTTACGTCGACATCAGCGCCTTTTGGCGACGATCTGCCCGTCGCTGTGAGATTCGGATCCGATGACAGCATCACCCAGTCTTGCAGCATCCTAAGAGCAACCGCCGTGCCAGCGTTGTCCGTGGTCTGTAACCTACTGATTGCACTTTCGAAAAGGCCTTGTCGGGCGACTCACGTGATGTGTATTGAACCTGACAACATAGCTGGCGTTGTCGGAAGAGGGACAACGACTGCAAGCGAAAGTCGCTTGCGTAAGCGCCCACCCTGCCGACAGGAGCAGCCATGAAGTATTTTGCCGGACGTGTCGTTGGAAGAGACTGCGATCTGCGTGGTCGAGGAGAGTGGACGGATCGTCAAGGAGACGCGTGCGGCGAGCGAGCCGGAGGCGTTGATCAAATCCCTGCGCAAAAAAGTTGGGCTTCGGCTGGAGCGGATCGGCCTGGAAGCGTGCTCGCTGACGGCCTGGCTTCACGACGGATTGCGCGCCGAAGGCCTGCCGGCGATCTGCATCGAGCCGCGGGCTGCCAATGCGGCCATGAGACGATGCCGAACAAGACCGATCGCAACGATGCCCGCGCGCTTGCGCAGATCATGCGCACCGGCTGGTATCGGCAGGTGCATGTCAAGAGCCGGCAATGCCGGCTCTGGCGTTCTCTCCTGGTTGCCCGCTGCACGGTGCTGAACGAAATGCGCAGCATCGAGAGTGTGGTCCTGGCGATCCTGCGGGAGGCCGGCATCAAGCTGGGCACGCCGTCGCGAACCGCCTTCGCCGGTCGTGTGCACGAACTGGCCGGCGCTGACGCCGAGGTGATGGCGATGGTCGGGCCGCTGCTTACAATCCTCAGCGTCATGCTGAAGGAGTTCGCCCGCCTGACCAAGCAAGTTCTCGACATCGTCCGCAAGGAGGAAGTCTGTCGGCGGCTGATGAGCGCGCCCGGCGTCGGGCCGATCACGGCGCTCACCTTCCGCGCCACGATCGACCGACCGGAGCGGTTCGGCTCCTCGCAGGCGGTGGGAGCGCATCTGGGCTGACGCCGGCGCGCTACCAGTCCGGTGAGACCGACATCCAGGGCGAGGTCAGCCGCTGCGGCGACGAACTCGCCCGCACCGCCCTCTACGAGGCGGCGCATTCGCTGCTCGTGCGCTCGAAGAAATGGTCGAGCTTGCGCGCCTGGGGCATGAACTTCGCCAAACGCCGCGGCATGGCGCGGGCCCGGGTAGCAGTCGCCCGCAAGCTCGCCGTCATCCTGCATCGCATGTGGACCCACGCGACCGAGTTCCGCTTTGGAAAGGAGCCTGCCGCACTGGCGGCGTGACCCGAGACAGATCAAAGGAGCAAAGAACACGAACAAAGCTTTCCTCCGAAAGGTCGATGCCCGGATCGTTCCGTGGGGACGATGGGCGAGGCGATCTCGTTGAGTGTCCCGAACCTGCCGAACCAAGGTTCGCAAGGTCGTGAAACAGATTGAGACGTCTCGCTCTCCTGATCCCATCATGCGGCGGCCCCAAGCGCCGACCGCGAAGAGAAGCGCGTGACCCGCGGACGATACGATCCGGAAAAAGAACAGGAGCAGCTTGACCTCGACGACCCCAATCAGAGAGGACACTTAGCGTTTGCAAGCTCTCTCTATCTCAAAACCAGATGACGTCAATACACACACTAGATTTGACTTAGGCCCTCTATCTCTTGCTACGGTTCACGAGCAGATGATTGTGCGCGCCTCCATCTTCGCGAATACTTCGACCGAGTGGGTAATTTAGCTGCCGGAAGATCGTGGGCTAAGCAAATAATAGAGTGCAGAACGATGATCAAGAATCAGAAGGGCATCGCCTTATGCTTAACCGGCTCGCAACAGATTCCGAGTGCTCCCTAATAGACTGGCATGATGAGCGCAGCCATGAGGGAGAGTGATGTTGTAAGCACCTTAGGGCGAGGTGCAAGCGACTTGGAAGTGCCAGAGCACGCGGAGACTTTGCGCCCGTCTTGGAAGTCTCTGACCTTCAGACGGTCTTCTGGTCTCGCGGAACAAGAACCTGCGCGGCCAACGGGGTAAATTTCCACCTTAATCGCAGTGAACTTCTGGGCGTGGTCGGTGAAAGCGGGTCGGGCAAAAGGGTGACGATGATCGTTTATGTTCATGAGATGAAGAAATGTAGGTCTGCAAAGCGCTCCTTGTACACGGATAGCATTTCGATGCGCCAGCACTATGTCTAGCTCGGGTGTAACGTGGAACGGTACTCACTCGCGGATAGTAGATTAACGATAGCGACGAGATGAAAACCATGATTGACCATCTTAAAGCCGTTCTTGATGCAATCGACAACAATCGAGACGCTGCGCTCGCAAGACTCTTTGAGGTGTTGCGGATACCCAGTGTCTCAACCGACCCTGCCTATAAGGAAAGTTGCAGAGCAACTGCGGAATGGTGCGCCGCAACGCTTCGTGAAATCGGTTTTGAAGCGAGTCTACGCGAGACGAGCGGGAATCCGATCGTCGTGGCGCACGATGGGCCAGCCGATGGCGCAGGAAAGCCTCATATACTCTTCTACGGCCACTATGACGTGCAGCCGTCGGATCCTCTGAACCTGTGGACTAAACCTCCATTCGAGCCATGGTTGGACTTCGAGTCAGGTAACGGGGAAGTGATCGTCGCGCGGGGGGCGGAAGATAGCAAAGGACAATTCTCAACGTTTCTCGAAGCCTTACGAGCGTGGAAGCAGGTGGCAGGCGCGCTGCCAATCCGCGTGACGGTTCTCCTTGAGGGTGAAGAGGAATCCGACTCACCAAGCCTTCCAGAATTTTTGGCTCGGCATGGAAGCGAGATCACTTGCGATCTCGCGTTCATCTGCGATGTCGTACAGTGGGATAAAGATACTCCTGCAATTACAGTCCGGTTGAGAGGCATTGTCGGTCTTGAGGTCATTCTCACGGGCCCAAGCCGCGATCTGCACTCCGGCCAGTATGGCGGGCCTGCATTGAACCCTATCCGGACGCTCGTGCATGTCCTTGCTGATCTCCATGACGCCGATGGGCGCGTCACTGTACCCGGTTTCTATGATGGTATCGAACCGCCCCCGCCGGATCAGAAGAAGCAATGGGAAGCGCTGGACTTCGACACCGATGCATTCCTTGGCGACGTAGGTCTTGCAGTTCCAGCAGGAGAGAAGGGATATAGCGCGCTGGAACAACTTTGGGAGCGTCCAACCTGTGAGTTTAATGGCATTACTGGCGGTTACCAGGGTGTTGGCGGTAAGACGATTATTCCCTCGAGAGCGTCTGTGAAGATTTCTTGTCGACTGGTCCCAGGACAGAATCCTGAGAAGATTTTAGATTCGCTTCGCTCGTTCATCCTGTCCCGGGTGCCACAGGATTGTAAAGTGGAGTTCCTCAACAAAGACAACACCGGTTTGTCCGGCGAGGATGAATCGTGTTCTTTTGAAACGAAAGTGAAAGAAGCCAGTCGCAAAGCCTTCAGTATTGATCCCCGATCACCTTACCTGAAGGCAGCAGCAGCAGCTCTCGAGGAGGAATGGGGGCGGCCCACCGTGTTCATGGGGTCAGGCGGATCAATTCCTATTGTCTCTTCACTGAGTCGTGTCCTTGGCATGGATTGCCTTCCGATTGGCTTCGGATTGGATGATGATCGTATCCACTCTCCAAACGAAAAGTACAATGTAAAATGCTTCCAAAAAGGCGCACGGAGCTGGGCCAGAATCATCGGACGGCTGGCCCGACCTGCTTAGGGCCTCTTGATCGCGCGGCTCACCCGGTGGATCGAATTCGGCCGAGACGGTCCTCCGAAAGGGCGTCGCTGGTTGGGAGGCGCAACAAAGCTGCAGGCGCGCGGAGCGCTGAACTCCGCCTCGCGCCCGGCGGTTGCAATCAACCTCACAAGACTCTCGCACATCGCTTCAGATCTTTAAGCGCGCCGACAGGGTGATCGTGACACTCTTCGTCAATCCGAAGCAGTTCAACAGCCAGGCCGATCTCGCCGCCTATCAGCGCACCGAGCGCGAGGATGCCGCCAAGCTGGCGCCGCTCAGCGCGCGCCTGCTTTATGCGCCGGATGGCTTGGAGATGTACCCGGACGGATTCGCCCCACTGTTACGGTGGACGGCGTCAGCCAAGAGCGCAGTTGCACGTGGTGCGGCGCATGGCGCATGATCTGGACATTCCGATCGGCATCGTCCCGTGCCCCACCGTCCGTGAACCTGACGGGCTGGCGCTCTCGTCGCGCAACCTGCGCTTATCGGCGTCAGAGCGGCAGGTCGCACCTAAGCTTGCCGCGATCGTGTTCGATGCGGCTGCACGCATCGAGGGTGATGACACGGGAGGAGCGGATCGAGCACATCTGAAGCGCGGCCCACGACGAGTATTGCGGCTATGCCGATTGGCGTTTCCCGCGGACGCAGCGCGGCCGGAGGATTGTCATGGTCTTCGGTCCGGAGCGAAGCCGTGATTGTCGCCACTGGCATTGGATGGTGGACCGGCATTGTCGAGAGCCAGAAACCGAGTGCTGAGGCTTGGGCATTGCTCTTCCCGCTGCCCTTGGTGTTTGCTTTTAACCAGTACGGGTATCCGAGGTCCCGCGCACTGGTCATCCCGTCTGACGGCTCTTCGATGGCGCGAGGCGCTGGGTCGCTGCAGAAGCATCCGGACATAGCGGCTAATCGAAGTCTACCCGAGCTGGCATTCTGCTTCACCGGTGGCCGAGGCGCGGTGGCCCGCCATTCCAGGCGTCTTTCAGTCCCTCAAGGCCTTTGGTGGAGAGCGAAAAACGGCATTGAACACTATTTAAAGTGATGTATGTAGTAGATCAATTGGAGGATAAATGTGCAATTTGCACTAGTGCCTTCCCAAGGATGAGGGAGCGAGCCACGAAGATCGCCTGCATCTCTCTTAGACAGTTTCATGCTGACCTTAAGCAGGGCAGCTACAAACAGGAGAAATCCCATGGCTGAACAACGTTCCGTCGCTGTCGTTGGCGGGGGCGTAATCGGCGTTAGTTGCGCGCTTATGCTGGCGCGGGAAGGACACCGTGTCACCGTGATCGAGGAGGGTCGCATCGGCCATGGTTGCTCTTGGGGCAACGGCGCCCAATACAATGCGGGCTCGTCTTTCCCCATGGCTCATCCCGGTGTCCTGTGGCATGCGCTGCGCTGGCTCGCTGACACTAAAGGCCCGGTCCGCCTCGCCCCGCGTGAGCTTCCCCGCACACTCCCATGGCTCATCCGCTTCCTGCGCACCGGACGCCCAAAAGCTTGGAAGGCAGCCTATGCGGCGTTGCACGCTCTCAACGCCCCGTGTGCCGGACTCTATCGCGACATGCTCGGCGATACCGACTGGAGACGGGTGTTCCGGCCGAGCGGCGCTCTGCATGTCTGGCGCGATGCATCACCCGGCGCTCTGGATGCGATGGTGGATAGCCTGAGGGCCAGGCATGATGTGGCCTTTGAGAGGCTCAACGCCGAGCAGCTGCACGACTTGGAGCCCGCTTTGTCTGACAACTACCGACGCGGGATCTTCTTTCCCGACAGCGGCCATGTGACTTCACCTCTGGCCCTGGTGGAGGGCCTGATGGATCGAGCCGCTGCGATTGGCGTTTCAATTCGCACGGCGCAGGTCGAAGCTATAGAACCCGGCACAGAAGGTGTAACGCTTCAGACAAATACGGGGCCCCACCGCTGCGACATAGTGGTCATCGCAGCTGGTATCGCCAGCCGCGACTTCGCGCGTTGCCTTGGAGTTTCCCTATCGCTGGCTAGCGAGCGTGGCTATCACATCACCGTGCCCGGCAATTCAGGTGTTATCAGTCGCCCCGTCACCGACGCAGCTTCGGCCTTTGTCGCCACGCCGCTCAACGAAGGGCTGCGCATTGTAGGCATCGCCGAATTCGATGCGCCCGATGCGCCGCGCGACGCAGCGCAGAGCAACAAGCTGCAGGCATGCGCCCGCGCTATGCTGCCAGACATACCCATCAACCAGGTGACCGATTGGATGGGCGTAAGACCATCGACGCCGGACAGCCTGCCGATCATCGGTCCCCATCCCAAGCATGCCGCCATCCTGTTCGCGACTGGCCATGGTCACATGGGCATCAGCGGCGCCCCAATGACCGCGACCATTATCTGCGACCTCGTCGCGGGCCGCACGCCCCGAATTTCCTGGGCTCCTTATCGGGTGCGGTAAAGGCAGTGAGCCTATGCGCAAAGTTTAATCTTGTGCTATGTCACGGAAATGATATAGTCCATTTGGAAATTGGTACAATGCAACCTAGTTGTAGGAGGGTTGAATGAATCGCTGGGCCCGTCCGATGTTTGCTGCCGCCATTGGCGCACCCGCTTATTCGGTTCGGCCTCCGTGTCGGCTCCAGCCGAAAACCACTCCCTGGCGCTTGACCGCGACTCCCTGGGTCTCGCGTGCTCGCGCATCACCCGTTACATGCTTGAGCGTGGCATTGACATGAAGGTAGTTCCCCAGTCCGGAAA